>SCUH01000210.1 GCA_004298295.1 Betaproteobacteria bacterium
TCGACCGACTCGTTCATCTCGGCGGCCTCGTTCCAGGAAACCACGCGCGTGCTGACCGAAGCCGCGATCATGGGCAAGAAGGACGAGCTGCGGGGCTTGAAGGAGAACGTGATCGTCGGCCGGCTCATTCCGGCGGGCACTGGGCTTGCGTACCACAACATCCGCAAGGCGCAGGCCGCCGAGCCGGTGCTGGCGGAAGTTGCGGCCGCGGAAGAAGCGCCGGCTACGGAGACGACGGCGGGCGGCGGCTGATCCGGCTCGCGCGTAGTAGTAGTATCAAGGCTCGCGCTCGGGGCCGGGGAGGGTCTGCGTGGGCGGGGACGCGGCGAAGTACTGGGCCTTCATCAGCTATAGCCATCGCGATACGCGGGCGGCGGTCGCCTTGCAGCGCGCGCTGGAGACCTACCAGCTGCCTAGGCGGCTCATTGGTACCCGGACCGCGGCCGGAGAAATCCCCGCGTTTCTCAAGCCCGTGTTCCGCGACCGCGACGAGATGGAGGCGGGCGCCGATCTGAAGGCCACGGTGCGCGAGGCGCTCCAGCAGAGCCGCTACCTGATCGTGCTGTGCTCGCCCGCGGCGGCGCGCTCGCCCTGGGTCAACCGGGAAATCATCGAGTTCAAGAAACTGCACGGCGAGCAGCACGTGCTCGCCTGCATCGCCGCCGGCGAGCCCTTCGCCAGCCACGAGCCCGGGCGCGAAGCCGAGGAGTGTTTCCCCCAGGCGCTGCGTTTCGCGCTGACGCCCGAAGGCCTGCCGCAGGGCGAGCCGCTCGAGCCGATCGCCGCCGATCTGCGCCCGCAGGGCGACGGCAAGCGGCGCGCGATGCTCAAGCTCGTCGCCGGCATGGTCGGCGTGGGCGTCGACGAGCTGGTGCACCGCGATGCGCAGCGGCGCGCGCGCCGCATGGCCGTGTTGGCCACGGCGTCGCTGGCGGGCATGGCGGTGATGGCGGTGCTGACCGTCATGGCGGTGCAGTCGCGCATCGAGGCGCAAAGCCAGCGCGCGCAGGCCGAGGACCTGATCGAATTCATGCTCGGCGATCTGCGCAGGAAGCTCGACGCCGTGGGGCGGCTCGACGTGCTCGACTCGGTCGGCGCCAAGGCGCTCGCCTATTACGCGAAGCAGGAGGCCGAGCGGCTCGATGCCGATGCGCTCGGCCGCCGTGCTCGCGCGATGCACCTGATCGGCGAGATGGGGGAGCAGCGCGGCCATCTCGTGGAGGCGCTCGCCGCCTTTCAGAGCGCTGCGGACACCACGGCGCAACTACTGGCCCGAGCGCCCTACGACGGAAAGCGCATCTTCGATCATGCGCAGAGCGTCTATTGGGTCGGCTACATCGCCTGGAAGCGCGGCCAGGCGCAGGCCGCCGAAGAGGCGTTCCGACAGTACCTGGACCTGACGCAGCAGCTTGTCCTTATCGATCCTGACAACGCGGACTGGAAGGCTGAAGTCGCGTTTGCACGCAACAATTTGGGTACCCTGCTGCTTGGCACGTCACGCCCCGTCGATGCATTGAGGGAATATGCGGCCGCCGGCGAGCGGCTTTCTGAACTTTCCACCAAGCGGCCGGAACTCGCATTCGAACTTGCGCACACCTACGGCTGGATTGCGAAAGCGCGCGAAGCGCTTGGGAATTATGACGCTGCGATTGCGGCCCAGCAGACCAAGATCGATCTGTTTCGCAGGATGCCGGATGCTGAGAAGAACAAGCAAGTCCAGCGCGGCCTGCAAAACGGCGCGGTGGAGCTTGCGCTGCTTGAGTTGGCAAGAGGTAATCTGACGGCTGCCCACCAGTATGCGCAAGACGCAGTGAAGCGCGCCGATGTACTTGTCGCAGCCGACCCGGAAAACCGGTTCTGGCAGGCTCAACTACACGTCGCGGACTGTGTACTCGGGGAATCGGAAGCGGTACTGGGGAATCGGGGCGAGGCCCGGCAGCATGTTCAGCGGGCACTAGACGGTGCAGCCAAGCTGATCGCGATCGATGCGTCGATCGCAAACGTGCAAATCAAATTGAAAGGATGCGCGCTGAAGCTCGAGGCTCAACTCGCGCTGGCCGAGAAGCGCGATGGCCCGACCGCAGAGATCGAAGCTTACCTGGTCAGCGTGGAAGACTTCATCACCCAGGGCAAGGTCCTCGACTACGAGCAAGGCGTGATCGTGGCGCACGCCGAACTGATGCTGGGCGACTTGCTCGCCGCCGATCAGAGACGCGAAACGGCGGCCAAGCACTGGCGCGCTGCCGCCGAACGAGCGCAGCAATACGCCGCCCAAGGCAACCTGCTCGCTCGCACGCTGCTCGCGCATGCGCGGCTTCGGCTCGGGTCGGTCGAGCAGGCTAAAGAACTCGCAATGCGCATCGAATCCACCGGTTTTCGGCACCCCGCGTATGCCGACCTTGTCCGACAGCTATCGAACGGTGCGGGGCCGTCGATTGCTCAACGCACAGCGAGGAGGTACTAAATGCCCAACGTTACCGTCGATCCCGGCCGCATGACGTGTTCCCCGGATCCCGCCCCAGCGGACCAGGGGCAACCCACGCTGTTTACATTCACTCTTGTGAACCCGGCCCAGTGGGACTGGGCTGGGGCTTCGCCTGTGGTCGTAACAGGCGGCACCCAGCAATTTCCTTGTGCTTCCTACATCGACTCGCGTACCAACAAGGTGGTGCTGTTCGACAAGAACACCGACGGTAGTCCTACGCAGTACAAGTACACCGTCACGGCCACCAATAAGAGCACCGGCAGTCCAGTGACAATCGATCCGATGATCCAGAATCAATGAGCAGTACCGTCTGATTCGCTCGGCGGATTCTGCAATCGCCTGTGGCGGCGGCCTGAGCGTAAGTGTTTCTGTAACCGACGCCCTTGTCGTCGCCGATGGAGGTGAACCGATGAATCGTAAGGGTCTCTAAGATCACGACGCCGATCCGCGAGGCACTCGACGCCGGCCTCAACACCGAGGCGCTCGACCTTGCGCGCAAGGCGGTGCTCGAAAACCCGGGCACCGCCGAGCCGCAGTATCTCGGCGCGCTGGCCTGCGCGCGTATGGGCGCGATCGACGAGGCCGAGCACTGGCTCGCGCCGATCGATCGCGAGCGCCTCGGCGACCGCCCGCTGGCGGCGGAAGTCTGGAGCCTGGCGGGAAGGATCGCCAAGGAGCGCTATTCCGGCGCGAACGGCGCAATCGCAGGTGAATTCGCCCAGGCGGCCATCGACTGCTACCGGCGCGCGTTCGGCATCAGCCGCGCCGCCTACCCGGCCGTCAACGCCGCGACCCTGGCGATGCTCTCGGGCGACCACACTCTCGCGCACGCGCTGGCGCGCGAGGCGCTGGCCGCGCTCGGCACGGCAAGCGACCACTGGCACCACGCCACCGCCGGCGAGGCGCGCCTGCTCCTCGGCGAAATCGATGCGGCCCGTGGGCATTACGCCGAGGCGCATCGCCTCGCGGCGACCCGCTTCGGCGACATCGCCTCGATGCGCCGGCAACTGCTGCTGATCGGCTCGGACCGCGCTCGCGACCTGCTCGAAGCCGTTCCCGCGCCGCGCGTCATCGCCTTCTCCGGCCACATGATCGATCACCCGGCGCGCGCGGCGCCGCGCTTTCCCGCCGGCCTCGAGCCGAAGGTCGCTGCCGCGCTGCGCGCCACGCTCGCCGGCCTTGGGCCCGCATTGGGCTACGCACAGGCCGCCTGCGGCGGCGACATCCTTTTCCTCGAGGCGATGCAAGACGCCGGCATGCAGACGCAGATCGTGCTGCCATGCGCAAAGGAGGATTTCATCGCGGCCAGCGTGAGCTTCGCCGGGAGCGCGTGGCGCGAGCGCTTCGAGCGCGTGCTCGATGGAGCGACCCGGATAATCCTCGCCACGGAAGAAGCCTACCTGGGGGACGAAGTGCTGTTCGAGCACGCGGCGAACCTGATCCAGGGCATGGCCTTCCTGCGCGCCGCGGAACTGTCGGCGCAACCGCTGTTGCTGACCGTGTCGGAAGCGGGATCGCAGCAGCGCACCGGCGGCACCGCGGCGACCGCCAGGGAGTGGGAACGCCGTGGCGGGGCGATGATCAACATCGATCTCGCGCTGCTGCGCGGCAGCACGGTGTGGTCGCGCGATGCGGGCGGAGAGCCGGTTCCCACGACTCCCGCCGCGCCATCGGCAACGCGACGCAGCCTGAAGAGCCTGCTGTTCGCGGACATCCGCGGCTTTTCCAGAATGCCCGAACAGCACACCCCGGAATTCGTCGCGGTGTTCCTGGGTATCTGCAGGCGCGCTCTCGATGCGCTCGACCACCCGGCGGTCGACGCCAACACTCGCGGCGACGCCCTGTTCCTGGTTTTCGAGCGGCCGCGCCACGCCGCGCAATTCGCCGTCCGCCTGCTGCAGGCGCTGAGCGCGGTCGACTGGCCGGCCTACGGACTGGCGCCGGACACCAGCGTACGGATCGGCCTGCACACCGGCCCGGTCTACGGCGTTTTCGATCCCGTGATGTCCAAGCCGACCTTCTACGGCACCCATGTCAACAGGGCGGCCCGCCTCGAGCCGATCGTGCAGCCAGGCCACATTTTCGCCACCGAGGCCTTTGCGGCGTCGCTGGTCGCCGAAGGTGAAAGCGCTTTTCGCTGCGACTACATCGGCACCCACCCGCTCGCCAAGCAGGCCGGCGAGGCACGTCTGTACCGACTGCATTCCTGAAAGGCTTTTTCACGGTGCGGGATTGTCGCGAATTCAGTCCGGCCGTATAGTGCCTGCGGTTTCCGATGGGGACGTGCGTGCCGCTGCGATCCAGGGCTTTACCGAAGGCTTCCTCCAAGGTCCCCGCTGCCGCTTCGCGCGGCGTTGAGGAGCGCTTTCGCGCCACGTTCGAGCGCGCTGCGATCGGCATCGCCCATGTGAGCATGGAAGGCGTGCTGCTGCGCGTGAACGCGAAGCTGTGCGAACTGCTGGGCCGCCGCGAGAAATCCCTGGTCGGCCGCGCGGCGCGCGAGTTCTCGCACCCCGACGACCGCGACGCAATCGATGCGCATATTCCCAAGCTCCTGAACGGCGAGATCGAGACCCTGAGCCTGGAAAAGCGCTATTTGCATCGCGCGGGCCGGCCGGTGTGGGTGCGGCTTTCGCTCGCGCTGGTGCGCCGCAAGAGCGGCAAGCCCGACTATCTGATCGCCATGTTCGAGGAGATCAGCGCAAAGCGTGCGGCCGAGCAGGCGCGCGACGTTTCACGTTCGCTGCTCGAAGCGGCGCTCGATTCGACTGCGGAGGGCGTGCTGGTCACGGGGCTCGATGGCCGCATCACGGCCTGGAACGCGCGCTTCCTCGAATTGTTCGGCGTGTCGGGCGAGGCTCTCGCGGGACGCACGGTGGGTGAGGCGTTCGATGCGCTGGGACCGAAACTGGCCGATGCGCAGGCGGTGCTCGTCCGTCTGGACCAGCGCTACGCGGACCCGACACGTGAAGTGCGCGACGAAATCGCGCTCGCCGACGGCCGCGTGCTCGAGCGCCATTCGGTGCCGCAGCGCTCCGGCAGCGAAGTCATCGGCCGCGTCTGCACCTTCCAGGACATCACCGGGCGCAAGCGCGCCGAGCGCGACCTGATCGACGCGAAGCAACGCCTGCAGCTGGCGATGGAGGCCTCGGGCGTCTCGATCTGGGATACCGATCTGCGCACGGGGCGCGTTTACCTGAGCGAGGGCTGGGCCAAGCTGCTGGGCGAGCCCCCAGGGGAGACGCAGACCACGCGCGAGGCGCTGATGGCGCTCGCCCATCCGGACGATCTGCCGGCCGTGGTGGCGGCCTCCGTGGCCGTGATGAAAGGCGAGGCCGAGCACTATTCCGAGGAACATCGCGTGCGCACGCGCAGCGGCGAATGGCGCTGGGTGCGAAGCGGCGGCCGCGTCATCGAGCGCGACCGCGACGGGCGTGCGCTGCGCATGGCCGGCACCAACGTCGACATCACCGAGCGCAAGCGCGCGGAAGAAGCGCTGCGGCTCTCGGAAGACCGCCTGCAGTACGCGGTGCGCGGCTCGGGCGCCGGCATCTGGGACTGGAACGCGGTCGAGGACCGCTACTACATGTCGCCGCGGCTGAAGCAGATGATGGGCTACGAGGACGCGGAATTGCCGGACCGCCGCGACGAGTTCCTCAGCCGCATCCATCGCGAGGACCGGCCGCGCGTCGACGAGGCGCTGCGCAGCCATTTCTCGGAACGCAAGCCTTACGAAATCGAGTACCGGCTGCAGCGCCGGGACGGCAGTTACGTCTGGATTCGTTCCGTGGGCCAGGCGGTCTGGGACGCCGGCGGCCGGGTGCTGCGCTTCGCGGGCTCGACCGTGGACATTGACGCGCAGAAAAGCGCCGAGGCGAAGCTCGCGCACCTGGCGCATCACGACATGCTCACCGGGCTGCCCAATCGCAACCTGCTGCTCGACCGCCTGCCGCAGCTGCTGTCGCGCGCCTCCCGCAACCGCAGCAGCGTCGGCATCATGCTCATCGACCTCGACCGCTTCAAGCTGGTGAACGACACGCTCGGCCACACCGTGGGCGACCAGCTGCTGGTCGAAGTCGCCAAGCGCCTGCAGGAATGCACCCGCGGCGGCGACACGGTGGCGCGCCTCGGCGGCGACGAGTTCGCGGTGCTGCTGCCCGACATGCCGGATGCGCAGAAGGCGCGCACGGTGGCGCAGAAGGTCCTGGACCGGCTCGGCATGCCGATGCGGCTCGACGGGCACGAGGTGTTCGTCAATGCCTCGATCGGCATCACCGTGTTCCCCGACGACAGCGAGGACCAGGACACCCTGATCCGCAATGCCGACGTGGCGATGTACAGCGCCAAGGAGCAGGGGCGCGCCAATTACCTGTTCTTCAACGCCGAGATGAACCGGCGCACGGCGCAGTTCCTCGAGCTGGAGAGCCGCCTGCGCCAGGCGCAGGCGCGCAACGAGTTCGTGCTGCACTACCAGCCGCGCATCGGCATCGGCTCGGGGCGCATCACCGGCGCGGAAGCGCTGCTGCGCTGGCGGCCGCCGGGCAGCGAGCAACTCGTGGGGCCGCTGGAATTCGTCCCGCTGCTGGAGGAAACGGGCATGATCGTGGCAGTGGGCGAATGGGTCCTCGGCAGCGCATTCGAGCAGGTGCGGCGCTGGCAGGCGCAGGGCCTGGGTGCGGTGCCGGTGACGGTCAACGTCTCGCCGCGGCAATTCCAGCGCCGCGAGCTGGTGCCCGCGCTGCGGCGGCTGCTCGCCGAGACCGGCATCGCGCCGAAGCTGATCGAGCTGGAGATCACCGAGACGCTGGTGATGATGGACACCGACTACAGCGTTGCCGCGATGCAGGACATCAACGAGCTCGGTGTGCCGCTCGCGATCGACGATTTCGGCACCGGCTACTCCTCGCTCGCCTACCTGAAGCGTTTCGCCATCGACAGGCTGAAGATCGACCGCTCGTTCATCCGCGACCTCGCCAGCGACGCCGACGATGCCGCCATCATCACGGCGGTCGTCGCGATGGCGCACAAGCTCGGTTTCGGCGTCGTCGCCGAAGGCGTCGAGACGCGCGAGCAGATCGATTTTCTGCGCGCCTGCGGCTGCGACGAGTACCAGGGCAACCTGTTCTCGCCGGCGGTGCCGGTGGAGCGGTTCGAGGCGCTGCTCGCCGCGCCGCTGGCGCCGCTGGCGCGGGTCGTCTGAGCGCGCCATGCTGCTGCGCTCTGCGGAGCCCGAAGACGTGCCGCCGATCCAGTCGATTTACGCGCACCACGTGCTCAACGGACTCGCCACGTTCGAGGAGGCGCCGCCGGCGATCGACGAGATGCGGCAGCGCTTGCTGGAAGTGATGGCGCGCGGCTTGCCGTACCTGGTCGCCGAGGAGGCGGGCGCCGTGATCGGCTACGGCTACTGCGCGCCGTACCGCCTGCGCTCGGCCTACCGCTACACGCTCGAGGATTCGATCTACGTCCGGGAGGGCCATCACCGCAAGGGCGTCGGCCGCGCGATCCTCGGCGAGTTGATCACGCGCTGCGAGGCGCTCAATTACCGCCAGCTCATCGCGGTGATCGGCGACAGCGCGCAGGCGGCGTCGATCGGCCTGCATGCCAGCCAGGGGTTCGTGCGCGCGGGGACGTTGCGCTCGGTGGGCTACAAGTTCGACCGCTGGGTGGACACCGTGCTGATGCAGCGCCCGCTCGGCAGCGGCGACGGCGCCCGGCCCTAGCCCTTCGGCTGCCGCTTCAGGGCACGATGACGACCTTGCCCTTGGCGCGGCGCGCGGCGAGCTCGGCCATCGCGGCCGCGGCCTGCTCCAGCGGATACTGCGAGGACACGTGCGGCTTGAGCAGGCCCTGGGCATACCAGGTGCCGAGCTCCGTCACCGCGGCGGCGAATTCGGCCGGCGTGCGCCGCGACCATTCGCCCCAGTACACGCCGACGATCGAGCGCTCCATGAGCAGCGGCAGATTGAGCGGCAGCTTCGGGATCTCGCCGGAGGCGAAGCCGATGACCAGCAGGCGTGCGCGCCAGTTGGACGAGCGCAGCGCGGCTTCCGCGTAGGGCCCGCCGACGGCATCGTAGATCACGTCCACGCCCCGGACTCCGGCGGCGCGCTTGATGCCCTCGCGCAGGTCCTGCGCGGCGTAGTTGATGAGCTCATCGGCGCCGTGCTGCCGGCAGACGTCGAGCTTTTCCTCGCTCGAGGCGCAGGCAATGACGCGCAGGCCGAGCACCTTGCCGATCTCGATCGCCGCGATGCCGACGCCGCCCGCGGCGCCGAGCACGAGCAGCGTCTCGCCGGGCGTGGTGGCGGCGCGGTTCCTGAGCGCGTGGTGCGAGGTGCCGTAAGTGAGGATGAACGAGGCCGCGGTGACGAAATCCATGCCCGCGGGGATCGGCAGCAGCCGCGCCGCGGGCACCAGGCACTCCTCGGCAAAGGCGCCGTAGGTGGCGAACGCGATCACGCGATCGCCGGGCCTGGCGTTGGTCACGCCCTCGCCGACGGCCTTCACGATGCCGGCGAGCTCGCTGCCTGGGGAAAAAGGCAGCGGCGGCTTCACCTGGTACTTGTTCTGGATGATGAGGACGTCGGGAAAGTTGACGCTCGCGGCCTTTACCGTCACGACCACCTCGCCGGCGCCGGGTTTCGGCGCCGGCAGCTCCGCGATCACCAGCGACTCGGGCGGACCGAACTGCCTGCACAGCACTGCTTTCACGGCGCTCTCCTCGAATCAGACGGCCCGGCTAGAATGCTCGCATGAAGACGCTGATTCTGCATCATTACCCGGTATCCCCCTACGCGGAGAAAGTGCGCGCCATGCTCGGCTACAAGGCGCTGGCGTGGCAGTCGGTGATCATCCCGATGCTGATGCCCAAGCCCGACGTGGTCGCGCTGACCGGCGGCTACCGCCGCACGCCGATCCTGCAGATCGGGGCAGACGTCTATTGCGACACGGCGCTGATCGCGCGCGTGCTCGAGCGGGCCGCACCATCGCCCACGCTCTACCCCTACGGCGACACCTTTGCCGGGCGCGCGATGGCGCATTTTGCCGACGGCGTGATGTTCAACCTGTCGGTGCCGATCGGCTTTCAGCCGGGCGGCATGATGCAGCTCTTTGTGCCCGACGCAGCACCGGAGTTCCTGGCCGCATTCGCCAAGGACCGCGCCGCCATGCGTCAGGGCGGCACGGTGCGGCGCGGGCCGCTCGCCGAATGCCGGGCGTACCTGGCGCACGTGCTGCCGAGGATCGAGGCGCAGCTCGGCGACCGGCCCTACCTGCTTGGCGCCGCCGCAAGCGAGTGCGATTTTGCGCTGTACCACGTGCTCTGGCCGGTGTGGAAGGTGGCGGCGGTGCGGACGCTGCTCGAAACGTATCCCAAAACGCTCGCCTTCATCGCGCGCATGGCCGCGTTCGCGCAACAAGGCAAACCCGAGGAAATCACGAGCGGCAGGGCGCTCGAGATCGCGAAGAAATCCAAACCCGCGGCGATCGAGAAGCCGCAGGCGCTCGAGAGCGACGGCCTCGCGCTCGGCGAGACGGTGCAGGTGATGCCGGTGGATTACGCACTCGACCCGGTGAAGGGCGAGCTGCTCGAGTGCTCCGCCGAGTCAATCTCGGTGCGACGCACCGACCCGCGCGCGGGGACGGTGGTGGTGCATTTTCCGCGATTTGGATTCCAGCTGCAGCGCGCAGGCTAAGTCGAGCGGTTCGCCTGCCCGCCGTCGATGGTGACGATGCAACCCGAGGTGTAGGACGAGCGCGGCGAGGCGAGGAACGCCGCGGTCCAGGCGATTTCCTCGGGTTTCGCGGGCCGGCCGAACGACATGCCCTTGAAGAGTTCCTCGAAACGCCCGGGGTCACCCAGCTGCGCAGCGGCCATTTGCCGATAGAGGCCGACCAGGCGATCCGTCGCCACCGGTCCGGGATTGATGCCGACCACTCGGATGCCATCGGCGTGCGACGCCCCACCCAGCGCACGGGTGAACGCCATGAGGCCCGCGTTGCCGGTGCTGCCCGCGATGTAGGCGGCGTTCATCTTCTCGCCCGCGCTGCCGATGATGTTGACCACAGTGCCGCCGCCCCGAGCCTTCATCGCGGCATAGACCTGCCGCGTGAGATTGATGTAACCGAACACCTTCAGATCCCAGGCCCGGCGCCAGGTCTCCTCGTCCACCTTGAGGAGATCGCCGCCCGGGATCGCCCC
>SCUH01000211.1 GCA_004298295.1 Betaproteobacteria bacterium
GTCGCCGCGAAATAGCCCTTGAAGTAGTACACCACCTGCGCGGCGACGCGCGCCCAGTTGATCGAATTCACCGCACCGATGCGGTGGTGCGCCTTGAATTCGGCGTCGGCGTTGACCGCCTTGACCAGGTCCTGGCAGTCGTCGAAGGTGCCCTTCACCGCCAGGTTGTGGATGTTCGCGTCCTGCAGGCAGTACATCTGCGCGCGCTGGAAGGCGCTCATGCGGCCGTGCGGCGAAAGCATGAAGACCCGGATGCCGTGCTTGCCGCGCATTGCGTGCTCGGCCGCCGAACCGGTGTCGCCGGAGGTGGCGCCGAGAATGTTGAGCGAGGTGCCGCTTCGCGCCAGCGCGCTCTCGAACAGCTCGCCCAGCAGCTGCATCGCCAGGTCCTTGAACGCGAGCGTCGGCCCGTTCGACAGCCGCAGCAGGTGCAGGCCGGGCTCGAGCGTGGCGAGCGGCGTGATCTCGTCGCTGCCGAAGACCTGCGCGCGGTAAGCGCGGCCGATCAGCGCCGGGAGCTCCGGCACGTCGTCCATGAACGGCTGAAGCACGGCGCAGGCGAGCTCGGCGTAACCCTTGCCGCGCAGCGCAGGCAGATCGACGCGCGGCAGCGTTTCCGGGACATACAGCCCGCCGTCCGGCGCCAGCCCCTCGAGCAGGACCTCGCTGAAGCGCCGGCGCGGCGTCGTGCCGCGCGTCGATACGTAACGCACTACAGCAGCTCTTCCAGCCGGATGCGGGTCACCTTGCCCACCACGGTCGCGAGGCTCTCGATGCGGCGCAGCGCGGCATCGACGTTCTTCTCCACCGCGAGGTGCGTGAGCATCACGATGTCGACGCGGCGCTCGCCCTCGCCGGGCTCCTTCTGCACCATGGCGTCGATCGAGATGCTCGAATCCGCAAGGATGCGGGTGATATCGGCGAGCACACCGGGCTGGTCGCGCACCCGCATGCGCAGGTAGTAGGAGGTCTCCACTTCGCCGATCGGCAGGATCGGCTCGTCCGAGAGCTGGTCGGGCTGGAAGGCAAGGTGCGGCACGCGGTGCTCGGGATCGGCGGTGATGAGGCGCGTCACGTCGATGAGGTCGGCGACCACCGCGCTCGCCGTGGGCTGGCTGCCCGCACCGGCGCCGTAGTACAGGGTCGGCCCGACGGCGTCGCCCTTCACCAGCACGGCGTTCATCACGCCCTCGACATTGGCGATGAGGCGCTTGGCCGGCACCAGCGTCGGGTGCACGCGCAGCTCGATGCCCTTCTTCGCGCGGCGCGTGATGCCGAGCAGCTTGATGCGGTAGCCGAGCTCCTCGGCATAGCGGATGTCCTGGGTTGTCAGAGCGGAGATGCCCTCGGTGTACGCCTTGTCGAGCTGCATCGGGATGCCGAAGGCGAGCGCCGCCAGGATGGTCAGCTTGTGTGCCGCGTCCACGCCCTCGATGTCGAATGCCGGGTCGGCCTCGGCGTAGCCCTTGCGTTGCGCCTCCTTGAGCACGGCGCCGAACTGCAGCCCCTTGTCGCGCATCTCGGAGAGGATGAAATTCGAGGTGCCGTTGATGATGCCGGCGATCCACTCGATGCGGTTCGCCGAGAGGCCCTCGCGCAGCGCCTTGATGATCGGGATGCCGCCGCCCACCGCGGCCTCGAAGGCGACCATGACGCCCTTCTTCTGCGCAGCGGCGAAGATCTCGTTGCCGTGCTTCGCCAGCAGCGCCTTGTTGGCGGTGACGACGTGCTTGCCGTGCCGGATCGCGTCGAGCACCAGCTTGCGGGCGATGCCGGTGCCGCCGATCAGCTCGATGACGATGTCGATGTCCTTGGCGCGGGTGATCGCGAACGCGTCCGCCGTCACGCCCGCCTTGCCGCCGGCGATGGCGCGCGCCCGCTCGAGTGCCGTGTCGGCGATGCGCGTGATGCGGATGGCGCGTCCCGCGCGGCGCTGGATCTCGTCGGCGTTGCGCGCGAGCACCTCCCAGGTGCCGCGGCCCACGGTGCCGATGCCGAGCAATCCGGCACGGATCGGCCGCGCGGCACCCGCGGCGCGGGTTTTCCTCAAGCCGCGCCCTTCATCAGCCCGTCCTTGCGGAACATCTCGCGGATCCCGCGCACCGCCTGGCGCAGCCGGTGCTCGTTCTCGATCAGCGCGATGCGCACGTGATCGTCGCCGTAGTCGCCGAAGCCCACACCGGGCGCCACCGCGATGTGCGCCTCCGCGAGCAGGCGTTTGGTGAACTCGATCGAGCCGAGCGCGGCGTAGAACTCGGGGATCCCGGCCCAGACGTACATCGAGGCCTTCGGGTTCTCCACCCTCCAGCCGATCTCGTGCAGGCCGCGCACCATGACGTCGCGCCGCCGCTGGTAGGTGCGGCGCACCTCCTCGACGCAGTCCTGCGGACCGTCGAGTGCGATGATCGAAGCCACCTGGATCGGCGTGAAGGTGCCGTAGTCGTGGTAGCTCTTGATGCGCGCCAGGGCGTGCACCAGGTCGCGGTTGCCGACCATGAAGCCGATGCGCCAGCCGGCC
>SCUH01000212.1 GCA_004298295.1 Betaproteobacteria bacterium
AATCCCGTCCTTCTGGCGGATCTGCGTGGCTTGCACGGCCAACCCCTTTCGACCCCCGCCCCACGGCGAGCGACTCGGGGCAAATATACCCGACCCGGCGATTTCAGGCAGGAAAAGGGGTCGCAGCCGATAATGCGCGCCCCACATCCTTGAGCCAGGCGAACGTGATCCCGCTGTCGGTACTGGACCAGTCCCCGGTCGTTTCGGGTTGCAGCCCACGGCAGGCGATCGAGGCCACGCTGGCGCTGGCGCGGCAGGCCGAAAACCTCGGCTACCGGCGCTATTGGCTCGCCGAGCACCACGCCATCGCGGCCATCGGCGACCCCTGCCCCGAGGTGCTGCTCGCCCGGTTGGGGGCCGAAACGAAGGCGCTGCGCATCGGCACCGGGGGCGTGCTCCTGCCCTACTACAGCGCATTCAAGGTGGCCGAGGTGTTCCGCATGCTGGAAGCGCTCTACCCGGGCCGCATCGACCTTGGCATCGGGCGCGCTCCTGGAGGCGATGCGCGCACCGCGCGCGCCGTCGGCGCGGGCAGGTTTCCGGACGCCGAGCAGTTCCCGCAACAGGTCTGGGAGCTCGCGAGCTACCTCTACGGCACGCTTCCCGAGGACCACCCGGACCATGGCGTGCGGGTGCAGCCCGAGGGGCCCGGGGCGCCCGAGATCTGGCTCCTCGGATCGTCCGACTACAGCGGTGCGCTCGCCGCGCAGCTGGGTTTGCGCTTTGCGTTCGCGCATTTCATCAATGCGCGCGGCGGCGACGCCGTGATGCGCACCTACCGCGCGCAATACCAGCCATCGCCACGCGAGCCGACACCACGCGCCTTGCTGTGCTGCTTCGTCATCTGCGCCGAGTCCGATGCGCAAGCCGAGCGGCACGCGCGCGTCATGGACCTGCGGCGGCTGGAGATGGCGTTGCGCCAGGAAAACCCCGTGCCCACGCTCGCACAGGCCGAGGCGCGCGCCTACAGCGCCGAAGAACGCGAGTACGTGCGCGGCCAGCGCGCGCGCACCGTGGTCGGCGATCCGGGCCGCTGCAGGGCGCGGCTGCTCGAGCTCGCCGCCCGATACGCCGCCGACGAACTCATGATCGTGACCATCACCGGCGATTACGCGTCGCGCGCGAAGTCCTACGAGCTGCTCGCCGAGGCCTGGGCGCGTCAGTAGCGCTGAAAGCGCGGGTGGTTCGGGTCGTCGATATCGAGCGTCTGGATGCCCTGGCTCGCCTTCGGCGGGGCGGACCGCCCCGCCAGCAGCTGGCCGATCGCGCCATGGCCGCGTGCGCGCGCAATTTCGGCCGCGCTGCGGCCGTCGCGGTTGCGCGCCGCCGGTTGCGCCGTGTGCTTGAGCAGCAGCTGCACCGTTTCGAAGTCGCCACCGTCGGCCGCGCCGTGCAGCGGCAGGTTACCCCGGATGTCCCTGAGATTGGCGTCTGCGCCACGCGCGAACAGATGCTGCGCCGTGGCCGCGTTTCCGGTGAGCGCCGCCCAATGCAGCGGCGTCTCGCCGTCGTCGTTGCGCGCCCGGGGATCGCCCCCCGCTGCGAGCAGCAGGTCCACGTACCAGGGATCCGCTTGCAGTGCTGCAAGGTGCAGCGCGGTTTCGCCGCTATTCGAGCGCGCCGATACCCTCACGCCCGCTTTCAGCAGAAGCACCGCGAGCTCGCGCAGGCCCTTTTCCACGGCGCGGTGCAGCGGTGTCTCGCCCTCGGCATTGCGCGCCCCGACATTGACGGCACGCTCGATGACCAGCCCTTCCGCGACGAGCGGCTTGCTCTGCTCGATGGCCTCGAACAGGCGCTCTTCGGGCGTCTGCGCCCAGGCCGCCGTTGTGAATACGATGAACGCGCCGAGCAGGGCTTGCCGCATGGGCGCATTTTATCGGGGCGGGCGGTGCCGCTACCGCGCCAAGTGCCCAAGGTACGCATACTGCGCGAACAGCAGCGCCGCCATGATCCACAGCGCGCCGCGCAGCCATCTGCGGTAGGTGGTGGCGTCGATGTGTTCCCGCAGCCGCATGCCCGCGAACAGGGTCACGACCGCGGGCACCGCGAATACGGCGGCCGCGAGCCAGACGGCCGTCGCCACGTTGCCGTAGACCGCCCAGGTGCCAACCTGCATCGCCTTGCCCACCGAGAAGCACAGGTTGAGCGTCTGCACCGTGGCGATCGGTGTCACGCCGAGCAGCATCAGGTAGATGATGAGCGGCGGCACCGCGACATTGGCGGTCGACTCGAAAAATCCGGCCAGCAGGCCAACGCCCAGACCGATCGCCAGCCGGTGGCGCTGCACCCACATGCTCTCGCCGCGCTTCACGCGGTCGAGGCCGAGGTAGACGAGGATCAGCACTGCGAGCACCAGCAGGAACGGGGTCGGGTCGGCGCCAATCAGCAGGCGGGTGCCGGCGTAGGACCCGGTGCCCATCGTGAGCGGCAAGAACCAGAAGCGCGCCAGCGCCTGGCGCCAGCCGCCGCCCCGCACCACCGAAAGCACCGTCATCACCAGCGTGACCGGCGCCACCAGCACGATCGCCGTCTTGATGTCGAGCGCGAGTGCCACCAGGGGTGTCGCAATCAGCGGAAAGCCGAGGCCCAGCGCGCCGTGCACGAATGCGGACAGCACCATCACCGCGGCGACGAAGGCGAGCTGCCAAGCCTCGATCGACTCCAGCGTCACGCCTGCAGTGTAGCGGGGTCGACCGATTCGAGCAGCGGCGGCAGCGGGCAATCCAGCACCGCCCCCACCAGGCGCATCAGCTCCGCCTCGGCGACGCGGATGCGGCCGTCCACCGACACTGCGGCGAACAGGCCTCTCACGAGTATCGCCTTCTGCAGCGGCGCCAGTTCCCGCAGCGCGGCGAGCGCACGGGCGGCGGCATCGATCGCAATCTCGCCCGAGGAATCGGGTTCGCCTTCCAGGTTCATCGCCTTGATCCCGGCCCGCATCGCCTCGAGCAGGCGCTGTTCCCGATCCCCCGTGGCATCGCTGCGCACACCGGCGTGCGCCAAGAGACCCAGCAGAACCAGCACCTGCGGTTTCAGTTCGGCGAGCCTGCGGCGCGCGATCGTACTGGTCCCCGCATTCGGCGCGAGCTGGTGGCGGACCAGCGTCATCACGACGAACTCCTCCAGCGACACGCGCCGGTCGGCGTGAATCACGAGCTTCAGCGCCTCGATGAGAGCGCTCTTGTCCTGCGCCGGCGCCAGTTTCACCGCCGGCAGCGCCAGATCGAGCAGCGGCAGGCGAAACGCCGGACCGAGACGACGCGCGAGCGGCGCCGCCGCCGCAGCGCCGCTCGCGAGTTCCGCGTGACCCGCCGCCTCGAGCGCCGCAAGCTGCCCGGCCATGACATCATCCTGGGGCGCCAACAACAGGGCGACGACGATCGCGCGCGCGGGCCCGGTCGCGTGCAAGGCGTCGCGCAGCGGCTGCGGCAGCGAGGCCAGCAGTCGCGCCGCGTAATCGATCTTGGCGCCAGCCACGGCTCCGACCAGCGCCGCACTCTCTCCCGCGGACCGTCCCCACGCCGCGCTGGTGTCGGAACTCCGCCGTCCGGCCGACGCCGCTGCCGCGCCGGTGGCCGCGAAGCCGGCGCCGCGCCCGAAGGCCTCTTCGCCGCCCGCAACGGCCGGCGGCGCGGCCTGTTCGCGCCGGCTACGGTAGGCCGTCGGCTGGAAACCCGGACGCACGCGCCGGATGCGTTCCTCGAGCGGCGGGTGCGTGTCAAAGAAGCCTCCGAACCAGACCTTGATCCCCTGGCCGAAGAACATGTGCGCCAGCTCCTCGGCGTAGCGGTTCGAGATCAGGCCCGTGCCGCGACCGATCTGGTCGAGCGCCCCGGCGATGCCGTCGGGATTGCGCGTGAACTGCACGCTCGAAGCATCCGCCAGGAATTCGCGCTGGCGCGACACCGCGGCCTTGATCAGGCGCGCGAAGAACAGGCCCACGTAGCCGATGACGAACAGCGCCAGGCCGAGGGCGAAGATGCCGCCGGTATTGCGGCTGTCGCGGCTCTCGCGCACGCTGCGCATGACGAATTCGCCGATCGCGCCGATGAACACGATGCCGGCCAGCACGCCGATCATGCGGATGTTCAGGCGCATGTCGCCGTTCAGGATGTGGCTGAACTCGTGCCCGATCACGCCCTGCAGCTCGTCGCGCGTGAGCGTCTCGAGCGTGCCGCGCGTCACGGCCACCATCGAATTGGAGACGTCGTAGCCGGCGGCGAAGGCGTTGATGCCGCGTTCATCGTCCATCACATAGACCGCCGGCACGCGCACGCCCGAGGCGATCGCCATCTCTTCGACCACGTTGAGCAGGCGCCGCTCCAGCGGATCGCGCGTTCCGGGGGCAATGCGCCGCGCACCGATCATTTCCGCCACCGCGCTGCCGCCGCCGGCGAGCTTGACGACATTCACCGTGCTGACGATCAGGATGACGCCCGCGGTGAGCGCCGCGCCGCCCAGGTAGAGCGCGCTCGGCACGTGCCGGTAAACGACCAGCACGCCGGGTTTGGTTCCCGCCGGGAGCGTGAAGTCGCTGTTGAGGCTCCAGAGATAGACCGTGGCGATCACGAGGTCTACCGCGATCACCACGGCGACCACCGCCAGCAGGAACAGCACCACCATCACGCGCGTGTTGCGGCGCGCGAGATGCTGGTGCTCGAAGAAGGTTGCTGCCGCCGGCACCGCGGCCCTGCGCGCCGCGCCTAGAACTTCACCTGCGGAGCCGCGCGCTCCTCGGCCGACTCGGTCGCGGCGAGCAGCTCGGCCGGCCCGAAGCCGAACAGGCCGGCGAAGAGGCTGTCGGGAAACGATTCGCGCTTGGTGTTGTACTCCATCACCGAGTCGTTGAACGCCTGCCGTGCGAACGCTACTTTATTCTCGGTGCTGGTGAGCTCTTCCTGCAGCGCCAGCATGTTCTGGTTCGCCTTCAGGTCGGGATACGCCTCGGCGAGCGCGAACAGGCGGCCCAGCACGCCGCTCAGCGCGCCCTCGGCGGCGCCGAGTTGCTGCATCGCGGCCGGGTTGCCCGGATTGGCGCTCGCCGCCTGCGCCGCGGTGATCGCCACGTTGCGCGCCTTGATCACCGCCTCGAGCGTCTCGCGCTCGTGCTTGATGTAGCCCTTGGCGGTCTCGACGAGGTTCGGGATCAGATCGTAGCGGCGCTTGAGCTGCACGTCGATCTGCGCGAAGGCGTTCTTGAAACGGTTGCGCAGCGCGACCAGGCCGTTGTAAATCGACACGGCCCAGAAAGCGAGGGCGACGACGACGGCGAGCGTGATCCAGCCCATGGTTCCTCCCCTTGGCACGAGTGGCTGGCGGCTACTATAGCGCATCATAGAATGCGGACGTGAATCAGCGCATGTCTCCCGCCCGCGTCAAAGCGTGGTTGCTGGCCGCCGTGCTCGCCGCCTGCGCGGTGCTTGCGCAAGCCCAGCAGGATGGCGTGGACGTACGCAGGAGCCGCCTGCTCCTCCTGCCCGCCTCGACCGTTGAGCGCGCCTCGGCGCAGCAGTACGCCCAGCTGATGCGCACCGCGGCGCGCAAAGATGCGCTCAACGCGGACCGCCGCGAGGTGGAGCGCCTGCGCAACATCGCGCGCGAACTGATCCCGCACGCGGCGCGCTTCAACCCCGAAGCGCAGCGCTGGCGCTGGGAAGTGAACCTGGTGAGCTCCGCGAGCGTCAATGCCTTTTGCATGCCCGGCGGCAAGATTGCCTTCTTCAGCGGCATTCTCGACGCGCTCAAGCTGAGCGACGCCGAAGTGGCCGCCATCATGGGGCACGAAATGGCGCACGCCCTGCTCGAGCACGGGCGCGCACGCATGTCGGAGCAGGTGCTGAAGAGCATCGGCGTGTCGGTGGCGGCGGCGATGCTCAATCTCGGCCAGCTGTCCACCGAACTGCTCGCGGGAGCGGCCAACCTCGCGCTGACGCTGCCTTTTTCGCGCCGGCACGAGACCGACGCCGACCTGGCCGGCATGGAACTGGCGGCGCGCGCCGGTTACGATCCGCGCGCCGCGGCCGCGGTCTGGCACAAGATGCAGCGGCTGGGTTCGCAAGCCGGCAGGGGCCAGCCGCCGCAATTTCTTTCCACGCACCCCTCGCACGAAGCGCGCATCCGCGACATCGAGGCCAACCTGCCGAAAGTGCTGCCGCTCTATGACGCCGCGCGCCGCCGGTGATGTCGATGTCGCCATCGTCGGCGCGGGCATTGCCGGCGCCTCCGCGGCGCATTTCCTGGCGCCGCAAGCGAGCGTGCTGCTGCTCGAGCGCGAAGCGCAGCCCGGCTACCACACTACCGGCCGTTCGGCGGCGCTATTCTCCGAAGCGTACGGCAATGCGACGGTTCGCGCGCTGACGCGCGCCAGCCGCGCTTTTTTCGAATCGCCGCCCGCTGGTTTCGCCGCCCAGCCGCTGCTCGCGCCTCGCGGTCACCTGATTTTCTGCACCCCGGACCAGAGCGCGCTTCTCGAGGCAGCGGCCGCCGACATGGCGACGACGGGAACGAGCGTCGAGAAACTTTCGGGCGCCGAAGTGCGCGCGCGAGTGCCGGCCCTGCGCGAGAGCCACGCTGATGCCGGCGTGCTCGACGCCGCGGCGCGGGATGTCGACGTGCACGCGCTGCTGCAGGGTTTCCTGCGCGGCGCGCGGGCCAGGGGCGCACGCGTCGTGGCGCACGCCGAGCTGCTCGCGGCGGAATATTCGGCTGGCCGCTGGCGCCTCGCGACACGCGACGGCGAGTTTTCCGCCGGCGTGCTGGTCGATGCCGCGGGTGCCTGGGCCGACGAGGTCGCGCGACTGACAGGGGTCACGCCGCTTGGTCTGCAGCCGCTGCGGCGCACGGCGGTGGTGTTCGAGTGCCGCCGTCACGCCGGGGCGCGCGACTGGCCGATGGCCGTGAGCGCCGACGAATCGCTTTATTTCAGGCCCGAGGCCGGGCGCTTCCTCGCGTCGCCGGCGGATGAAACCATCTCGGTGCCTTGCGACGCGCAGCCGGAGGAGCTCGACGTCGCAATGCTGGTCGAGCGTCTGCAGGCCGCGACCAGCTTCGACATCCGCCGCATCCATGCCAAGTGGGCCGGATTGAGGACCTTCGCGGCGGACCGCTCGCTGGTTGCCGGATTTGACGAACGTCAACGATTCTTCTTCTGGCTTGCGGGCCAGGGCGGCTACGGCATACAAACCGCTCCGGCGATGGGCATGCTGGCCGCATCGCTGATCACCGGGTCCGACGTTCCGGGCGCGATCCGGGACCAGGGCGTGACTCCGGATCTGCTGGCGCCGGTGCGCCTGCGATCGGGGGCCGGCTAGAGCGCGAAGGGCGCCGCGAGGCAAGCCCTCCGGGCACAGCGAACCACGAACTGCAGCCGGGCAATGCCCAGGGCTTGGATTGTCGCCACGAGGCGACCTATCCGGTCAAATCATGGATAGAATCGTGGCAGGTTTACGGATGTCGATGGTCTCGGGCCAACCGCCAAGGCCATCGTCTGCGGGGAGGTCGAAGTGACAAGAATCGCATCGCGCGCAAACGCGCTCAATCCGACCCTCATATCGGCGGCAGTGGCAGCCTGCTTCACGGCTGGGCTCGCCCTCGCCAATCCCACCGGACCCGGCGTCATCAGCGGAACGGTCGCGTTCCAGCAACCCAATGCCAGCACGCTGAGCATCACCAATTCGCCCGGCAGCGTCATTCATTGGCAGGGGTTTTCGATCGGCGCGGGCGAAGTCACGCGTTTCATCCAGCAATCGTCCGCGAGCGCAGTACTGAACCGCGTGGTGAGCGGCGACGTCTCGCAGATCTACGGCCAGCTGCTATCGAATGGTCGCGTCTTCCTGATCAACCCCGGCGGCATCGTGATGGGACCCGGAGCCGTGGTGGACACGGCGGGCTTTGTCGCCTCCACCCTCAACCTGGTGGATGCCGACTTCATTGCCGGGAACCTCAAGTTTCAGGGCGATGCCAATGCGGGTTCGATCGTCAACCAGGGCTGGATCCGCACCGGTTACGGCGGCCAGGTGGTGCTGGTCGCGCCGCACATCGAGAACTCGGGCCTGATTCACACCCCGGGCGGGGAGTTGATCCTCGCCGCGGGGCAGAAGCTCACGGTCTCGAGCCTCGAGCACGAGGGCGTGCAGTTCGAAGTGCAGGCGCCCGCCGACAGCGTCGTCAACGTCGGCAAGCTCCTCGCTGACGGCGGCGCGGTCGGCATCTTCGCCGGCACGCTCAGGCACAGCGGCGACATCCGCGCCAACTCGCTGGTGTACGACCAGGCGGGGCGGGTCGTGCTGCAGGCAGCGAACGATATTCAGCTGGTTACAGGCAGCACCACGACCGCCGACGGCAAGATCGGCGGCAGCGTGACGGTGCAGGCTTCGGGAGGGCTCGACCGGGTTGCGGGCATGGTGTCGGCGCAAGGGAGCGCCGGCAAGGGTGGCGAGATCAGGATTCTCGGTGAGCGCGTCGCTGTGGTGGAAAGCGCCCTGGTCAACGCATCCGGCGCCACGGGCGGTGGACAGATTCTGATCGGCGGCGATTTCCAGGGCGGCAATGCCGCGGTACAGAACTCGAGCAACACGGTCGTTGGCGCGGCTGCGACGCTGCACGCGGACGCGACCGGCGCCGGCAACGGCGGTCGCCTCATCGTGTGGTCGGATGACAAGGCACAGTTCTACGGATCGCTCAGCGCGCAGGGCGGACCGCAGGGCGGCGACGGCGGTTTTGCCGAAGTCTCCGGCAAGCAGAACCTCGTCTTCGCGGGCAGCGCCAATCTCGGCGCGCCGCAAGGCAGTCTCGGCACGCTGCTGCTCGATCCGCTCGATCTCTACGTCGACGCGCTGGGCGGGCAGATCGCGGAAATCGTCAACAACCTCGACCCGGCCACCGAGTTCCCGAGCAACGCCGCGACGGTCTCCCCGGACACGCTCGCGAACATCGTCGGCAACGTGACGCTGCACGCCTCGCGCTACATGCGCATCAACAGCGCGATCGACCTGACGACCACGGTTGGCGCAACACCCACCGCGACGCCAGGCAAGACGCTGACGGCGACCGTGGGCACCTGGCCCGACACGGTCACCCCCCTCGCGACCACCGATCCGCTCAACCTGAGCATCGGCACGGTGCCGAACCAGCTCGACCTCGGCGCCAACATCACCACCGCGAATGGCGCCGTGTCGCTCACCGCGCCGAAGATCCAGACCTTTGCCGCCTCGACCATAGCCACCGCGGGCGGCGCGGTCAGCCTCAGCGCGGCGGGCGCGATCCAGGCTTCGTCGCTTGCCATCGATGCGGGCAGCGGAGCGGTGACGGTGACCGCGGGCACCGACAGCGCCGCCTCGAGCCGGTTCCTGCAGCTTGGCGCCGTGACGGGCGGCAGCTTCAATGCGTCGGCGCCCGACTCGATTCAGCTGTTCGGCGAGGTCATCACTGGCGGCGGCGCGGTTTCGATGACTTCGGCCAGCAGCAGCTTCAGCACCTTCTCGGCGATCGACACGCGCGCGGGCGGCACCGGTCCCGCGGGCGGTGCGGTTTCCATCACGGCACCGCTGTCGGTCACGACGCGCTCGATCCTCGCCGGCAGCGGCAACATCACGCTGTCGGGCAGTCAGGTCCGCAGTGACAGCACGACACCGCTCGACACCACCGGCACGGTTTCGCTGAGCGCGAGCGCCGGAAGCATTTTCGGCGCCTTCAGCTCCGATCCCATCAGGATCGACAACGCATCGAGCGTCACGGCGAATGCAACCAACGGCTCCGGCGACGCGAACGTCAGATTGTCCTCGGCGACGGCGCTCAACGCCACTACGGTCAGCGCGACCACCACGAACTGCTTCACGAGCGGCTCTTGCAGCGGCGCGTCGGTGTCGCTGAGCGGCGATCAGGGCGTGAACGTCGGCACGGTGACGGCCAGCGCACCAGCGAGCACCAATAACATCGTCAACTACGGCATCACCGACCCGCGTTTCGAGAACCGTACCGAGTCGGTCAGCATCTCGAGTCTGGCGGGTTCGATTCTCGCGACCGGCGCCACGTCGCTCGTGAAGGCGACCGATGTCACGCTGTCCACGATTCCAAGCGACAACGCCGCTACGGGCGGCGCGATCGGATCGAGCACCACAGCGCTGAAAGTCGAGGCCGGGCGGAGGCTTGCGTTCTCGTCGGGAGGCGATTTCAGCGTCAACCTGGAGGGTGTCACCGGACCGAACTGGCTCGCCGTGCGACTGGGCGTCGCGCCAGCGACGAAAACCTGGTCCGGTTCGCTCAGCGGAACGGGCGCCAATGCAATCGCGCTTAACGCCAGCGCCACGGAAAGCAAGGTCACGGTTGGCAATTTCACGCTCACCGGGTTCGACCAGCGTGTCTATAACCAGTCCCCCAATGTCAGCCTGAATGTGCCGAACGGTGAGCTGACGGCAACCGCCATCAGCGTGCCCAAAGGGGACAACGTGGGGTGGTTTCACCCGGCCAACCAGAAGAACCAGGGTTGCAGCCCCAATGGCCCGGCAATTTGCACCTACCCCAATCCGTTCCCGCCGCCCGCAACCTTGAGCATCGCGCCGCAGTTCGAGCCGCTCGGCGTCACGGTGAGTGCCTCCGGCAATCTGCAGGTCGACGGCTACACGCGCGCCGGCAGCGCAAGCGACCTTGCGAAGAGCACGACGTTCACTTCGACATCGAGCACGGGCAGCGTCACGTTGGGCACGGTCAACGTCAATCGCGACAGTCTCGGCGTGAGCGGCCCGGCCGGGGTATCCATTGCGAACCTCGCAGGCCTGAACGGAGCATCGATCGACTCTGCGACCGGCGATATCGGCTTGGGTACGGCTTCGATCACGGGCAATCTGGACGTTACGTCGAGTTCCGGCAGCATCGCATTTGCGAACGTCAGTGCGACCTCCGGCGCGTCAGCGTCGACCAGTTCCGGCAACCTCACGCTCACCGGCCTGACCACCGGCGGCGCGGCGAGTGCATCGACGGGCAGCGGCAACGTGACGCTCGGCTCCGTCGTCACCGGTGCCGGCGGCGCGACGATTACCGCCCGGCTCGGCACGGTGCAGCCGCTGACCGATTCGTCCGCGGTGGAGGTCA
Organism: Betaproteobacteria bacterium; assembly: GCA_004298295.1. GTDB lineage: Bacteria > Pseudomonadota > Gammaproteobacteria > Burkholderiales > SG8-39 > 2-02-FULL-66-14. Next base: position 11,092 of record SCUH01000212.1, read on the forward strand.
CTTCCGGCGGCACAATCTCGATCGACGCCAAGACGATCGGACCGAGCGGGGGCAATCCGCTCGATCTCGCGGGCGCGGCGGTCGTTCTCACCGGCAACGGCGGTGGTGCAATGGGCCAGAGCGGGGCGCCCATCATCGCGAATACGCAGGAACTCACGGTCAACGCCGCGGCCGGCTCGACCTTCAACGTCAGCACGGGCACGACGGACCTGAAGAATCTGACGCTGACAGCGAATCCGGCTGCCGTAGGCGACGGACTGGGCGGCAAGGCGCGCGTCGCCTCGAACGGCAACACCTACGACTTCCCGAGCAGCGGCACCTCGTTCACGCTGGGCGGCGCCACCTTCCCAGCGGTCGTGCCGGCAGCACAGTTCGCGGGTGGCACGCTCAGCTTCACCGCCACGACGGGCAACTTGACGCTGAATGCGCTCGATTTCAGCGCCGGGAACGGCAACTTCTCGGCCGCAACCAACGACAGCCTGGCCAACATCACGCAGAGCGCAGGCCAGGCGATCAACCTGGGCAAAGGCGCGCTCAGCTTGAAGTCCGACGGCAACGTCGTCGTCGAGGGGATCAACGCCGGCGGCATGACGGCGACCAACGCGACCTCGGTCGTGGGATCGGGCTGCAACTCGAGCTTCGGACCCTGCGGCGTGACGAGCTTCACCGCGAACCAGACCCTGACCGACACGGCCAACGGCAACGGCACCTGGTCGGTGACCTCGCGTGGTGCCATCACCACGGGCGCGCTCGAGATTGCGAACGTCGCATTTGCGACGAACGCGACGGGCAACGTCACCACCGGCGCGATCGGTACGGGCGCCAAGCCGGCGACGAGCGTGTCGATCACGACGTCGGGATCGACGAGCAACATCCAGACGGGCGCGATCGAGGCCGACGCCCTGACGCTGTCTGCACGCGGCAACATCGTCGTCGCCGCAGGCACCACCGCCACGGACCCGGCCATCAACTTGGCCAACACCGACGCCGCCACGGCCGAGCTCATCGCGGGGACCGGGACATCGCTCGGCACGGTGAGCGTCAACGGCGCGATCAATGCATCCAGCGTCACAATCACGGCGCCCAACTCGATCACCACTGGGAACATCAATGCGCTTGCAGCGTCGCCCGCAGGCGTCACCTTCAGGTCCACGTCGTCCGTCGACATTACGACGGGTTCGCTTGACGGCAAGACCATCGTTGCGCAGTCCGGCTGCTCCTTCTTCTATTGCCCCCCGGGGAACATCGGCGTAAGCGGCGCGATCGGCGGCCGGGCGGACGTCAAGCCGACCACGATATCCCTGGACGGATCAAACGGCTCAAGCCTGACCATCACGGGTGCGGTTTCCCTCGACACGGCTGCAGACACCAACCTGTGGTTGCGGTCCGGAGGTGCGATCACGCTCGGCAGCAGCGTGACTTCGGGCACCGACCCGAACCTGCGCATCTCGGCTGGCACCACGCTGAGCGGCCCGAGTCTCGGCACGCTCGGACCCATTACCGCGGGCAATGGTTCGTCGATCCAGATCTACGCAGGCAACGGCAACATCGCGACACCTTTCCAGTTCACGCGCATCGACGCGGGCGCAACCGGCGCCGTCGACATCGCGGCCAACGCCGGCATCATCCAGACCTCCAGCGGCGCGAGCGACGGCATTACTGCGAGCAGGGTCTCGCTCTACGCCACCAGCACGGGCGCGAAGATCGAGGGCCCGGGGTCCACCTCGCCGTTGCCGCTCAACTTGCGCGAGACCTCCGACCTCACGATCACGACCAATGGCAGCGTCAGGGTGGCCCGCAGCGCTCAGGCCGGCGTGCCGTTGCTGTCGAACCTCGACATCACGCGCTACGGTGACGGCACCACCTTCGATCTGGGGACCTATGCGGCCGGGCAGGCGGTCAATATCGGCTTCGACTCCGGCGGCGGAGCGACCAACATCGACGTCGTCAACAGCTCGGCGACGCCGCTGAATTTCGCCTTCCGGAATTACGATTCGGTCTACGGCAACCTGAACGCCAGCGGCATCGCCACCAAGGGTGGCAATGTTTACCTGTATTCGACGGGCAATCTGAGCGCCGCAGCAATTGACACGAAATCCGGCAGCGCGCCTGCGGTGGCCGATGGTTCCATCCAGCTTTATGCCGACCAGACTCTCAACGCGGCCGGCACTGTGGACTCCGGCGCGGGCACGATCTACGCTCAAAGCGCTGCAGTCACCGGGGCCGGACCGTTGGTTTCGGCCAGCGGCGTTACGCTTTACGCGTTTAACGGCAACATCGGCGTGAATGCCGCGGGCGGTGACGTGCAGATCAACGCACCCACCGTGTCGCTCACCGCGTCGGGAGGGCTGACCAGCGGAAACGGCAATGTCTATGCCGCGCTGACAGGAAGCATCGGCTTGACGATCAATGCCGACGAAGGATTCCGGGTCAGCTCGACGACCCCCCTGAGCAGCGTCAGTCTGATTACCGAAGGGACGGGAAGAACAGGTCCGGTGACGCTCACGACGACCGCCGCGCAGGGTTTCGGCCTGGCGCGCAACGGCGCCGCAATCGACATCTCGGGGGTCACCTCGACGCCCGCGCTCAGTTCCTTCGCACTGCAGATGAACACCGGCGACATCACCGCCAAAGGCGGCATCGCGGCCGACAGCCTGAATCTGTCGGCAGGAAGCGGCACGCTGACGCTCGACGGCTCGGCGAGCGCGCTGACGCTGTCGAATGCATCGCAGACGCTGACCGCCAACACGATTGCGATCCAGGGCAACGTGAGCGCCGGCGCCACGAGTTCGCAGTCGATGACCGGCTATACGTCACTGGCGTTCGCCGGCACCGGTACGCTGTCGAGCGGAGGCTTCCAGCAGCTCTACTCGTACGGGACGTTCGACCTCACTTCGCAGGGCGGTCAGATCGACGTAACCGCAGCCTCGCAGCAGAGCCTCACTGCGCACGGCAATTTCAAGGCCACCGCGGCCGGCGGTCCGATCAACATCGCTTCTACGGGCAGCCAAGACATCTTCGGCTACAGCAACCTGGACTTCACCGCCTCCGGCGGCGCGATCACCGTGCAGGCCGCGAACCAGTCGATCGGCGGCTACTTCGCTTCGGCCATGACGCTGCAGGGCGGAGCATCGAGCGGACAGTCGGTGACATTCACCGGCACGTCGCAGCAGAGAGTCTCGACCTACGACGATGCGGGCGCCTCGATCAAGCTGCTCGCGGGCAGCGGGACGAACGCATCCGCCAGCATCGTCTACACGGGAACGGGCACGCAACAGGTGGAGGGCGGCAACATCGTGCTGACGGGCAATGGTCCCGGGGCGGTCGCCCTGATCACGACCGCGTCAGGGGACCAGCGCGTGCGCGCGACCAAGGACATCCTGCTCACGGGCGGCGGCGCGAGCGGCGCCGTGGCGAGGATCGAGAACACCGGCGCCGGCAAGACGCAGCGCGTGGGCGAATCGGAGATTTGCACCTTCTGCTCGCCCGAGCCCTATCAGACCGACAATGTGGTTCTTCAGGGCGGCACGGACGCGGAGGCGGCAATCGTTGCCTCGGGTCTGCAGAAGATCCAGGCCGACCTTGCGATTCAGGTAAAGGGCGGCAGCGGCAGCAGCGGTGGCGCACGCATCGCCAACTCGAACGCGAGCTTCGAACAGCGCGTCGGCTGCATTCCCGGTACGGAGAGCTTCAACTGTAACCAGACGGCCAATACGCTCGACGTGATCGCGGGGGCCGCAGGCGCGTTCGCGGAGATCGTGGCGGCGGGCTCGCAGCGCCTGCGCGCAACCTCCAACGTCGCCTTGACCGGCCACGCCGATGACGGCGGCTACGCGAAGATCAGCGCCGCCGGACCGTTGCAGCGCATCAATTTCGGCAACTCCGTGATGACGGCCGGCGCGGGAGCCGGGTCGAGCGTGGAAATCCTCCACACGGGCACGGGGCCGTCGGATCAGAACTCGCAGGATCTGTCCTTCGGCAGCCTGACACTGGCGGCGGGGGGCAACACGGCGGTCGCCCGGATTTCGACGACCGACACGGCCGCGAAGAACTTTTCCTCGCTCTACAACCAGCGCATCTCCGCAGGCGGCCTCACGATGAGCGGCGGCGCCGGACCCAGCGCGATCGCGGAAATCACGACCCCGGGACGCCAGAATCTGACTTTCTCGGGAACGTCCGTGATGTCTGGCGGCGCAGGCTCGGGCGCGGTCGCGTTGATCGCCAATACCGGTGCGCAGAGCACGCAGACGCTCGGCCTCTTCGGTTCGTTCACGATGAAGGGGGGATCGGGCAGCGGAGCGTTTGCGCGCATCACCGCCCTGGCGGATCAGAGCGTCAACTTCAGCACGCTCACGCTCGACAGCAGCGCCCCGACCACGGGCAGCGGCGCCTACGCGAAGATCGACACCGCGGGCCCGCAAACCCTTTCGGGTTCCAACCTGACGCTCAAGGCAGGCGGCGCCGGCGAAAGCACGATCGCCAATGCCGGCGCCATCGTCGAAGGCCATTCGCAGAACATCTTCGGCAGCTCGATCACGCTGACGGGCGGGGCCGGCACGAGCGGCAGCACCTCGGATGCCGTGATTCGCAACCTTTCGGGCGACCAGCGGATTTCCGGAAGCACGTTCGCGCTGCAGGGCGGCCATCAGTTCTCGACCACGGGATTCCTGAACGTCGGATCGGGTACCGCTGCCGGAACGCAGACGATTTCGGCGAACAGCATCACGCTGCTGTCCGACCCCCTGGTGCCGCCCGCGCATGCCGATGCGTTCGTGCGCATCGAGAATCAGCCGGCGACCGAGCAGACGATTTTTGGCGGCCTCGCGCTCACCAATACCGGCAACGGACTGGTCGCGATATCGTCCGCCGGCAATCAGACCCTCAATGCTGGCTTTGCCGCGATCACGCTCAGCGCGGACGCTGCGGGAGCCACCGAGATCACCACGCCCGGCACGCAGAGCGTGCAGGCGCGCTACGTGGAGGTGCTGACCGGCGCCGGCGGCACGGGCGACGCCACGCTCGGCGCAACCGGCAATCAGTGGATCCACACCACCGACCAGAGCGCGGACGGCTACAGCCTGCTGGTCGCGGCGCGAGGCGCGGGGACCGCGAAGGTCGAGTCGGCTGCCGCGCAGCTTCTCGAGATCGGCTACCCGCAGGTGATGACGGGCAGCGCCTCGAGCGGCGTGCTGAAGATCGGCTACGCGGACACGGCGGGCACGTCCCGTGTCAAGGCGGTGGACCAGAACGTTTTCGCCGGCTCGATCATCGTGGAGAGCGGCAGCGGCAACGGCTCGATCGCGGAGCTGAAGGCGACCAACGCCCAGGTGATCAGCACCGTGCTCGGCGGCATCCAGGTGCTCGGCGGCGCCGGCAATGACACCTTGGCGCAGATCGACCCGGTGACGCAGACGATCCTGGTGAACGGCGGCATCGACGTGATCGGCGGCAGCGGTGTCAATTCCGTGGCGCAGATCCTCAACGGCGGCGGCGCGCAGACGCTGCTCGCCACCAATGGCGACATCATCCTGACGGGCGGCACGGGCGCGGGGGCGAATGCACTCATCACTTCGGGCGGGCTGCAGACCGTCGGCACCTCGGGCACCATTACGCTCACTTCGACGGCCGGCGGCGGCACCGCGAGCATTTCGCCGCTCGGCAACCCGCCGGCCGGCTGCGCCGCGCCCTGCATCCTGACGACCGTGGCCTCCAGCGGGACGCTGGTCGCCGAAACGTTTGCCACCAGTCCGGTGGTCGACCAGCTCGACGAGCTGTTCGAACTCACCGACACGACGCTCATGGCCGAAGACACGACGATCCTGACGAGAAGGGCCCCGATATGCCGTTGAGCCAGCCGGCCGGCCGATTCCGCATCGGCGTTCGACTCCTCGCCTCGCTGCTGTTCGGCGCGCTGCTGGGCGCTGCCGGAGCGCTCGCGGCACAGCCGGTGGGCGACGTCCTCTACGTCCACGGCATCGCCAGCGCGCAGCGCACGGGCGAAGACCCGCGCTTCATCCAGAAAGGCGACGCCATCAACGCGGGCGACGTCATCAACACGGGCGGCCGCGGATTCGCCGTGATCCAGCTGAAGGACGGCTCGCGCATGACGCTGCGCTCGGACACGACCTTCGCGGTGGATCAGTACCGCGAAGGCGGCAGGGACGAGTCACTCCTGCTGCGGCTGGTGAAGGGCGGCATGCGCACGGTTACCGGCCTGATCGCGAAGCGCAACACACAGGCCATGCGCGTCAGCACGGGTACTGCGACCATCGGCATCCGCGGCACCTCGTTCGATGCCCGCATCTGCGGGCTGGAATGCGCGCAGGAAGCGCGCGCTGGGCAGAAGCCGCCTGCCGCTGCGCCGGCGGATGCGATCGTGGCCCGTGTCGCGCTGGTTTCCGGCGCCGCCAATGTGCTGGGCGCCGATGGCCAGGCGCGCGCGGTTTCCAAGGGCACGCCGCTTTACAGCGGCGAGACGGTACGCACGCACAAGGAAAGCTGGGCGGTGCTCGCGTTCCGCGACCGGTCCGTGATCACGGTGATCGCCGAATCGGAGTTCAAGCTGGAGGACGTGCGCATCGCGGTCGTGCCGGCGCCGGCGGACAATTTCGTGGTGCGCATCCTGAAGGGCGGCGCACGCTCCCTCACCGGCCTCATCGCCAAGCGCCAGCCCGGATCGGTGCGCTACCTCATCGGCACCGCGACCATCGGCATCCGCGGCACCGGCGTCGACGGCCGCTTCGCCCTGGATTGCGTCGCCGGATCGTGCAATGAAGCGGCGTACGCCTACACCTGGGACGGCTCGGTGGCCCTCGAGGCGGGCGGGCGCTCGATCGTGATCGAGAAGGACCGCGCCGGCCTGCACAATCCGGCGCGCAATCGGCTCGACCTGCTCGATCGCGTGCCCGAGTTCTTCCTGGTCGAAACGGCGCCGCGTCCCGACACGGTGAAGATCGACTTCGACAATCTGTTCGGTGCCACGGCGCTGGAAGGGCAGCCCTCCGGGCTCTATGTCGTGATGCGCGACGGGCACACCGAACTGGGCGGACCGAGCGGCGCGATCGATCTCGGCCCGGGCGAGACCGGATATCTGGGCGAAGGCTGGCTCGTCCCGGTGCGCCTGGCGCGCACGCCGGAGTTCCTGCTGCTCGATCCGTTCCCGCTGCCCGACAAGTTCGACGAAACGCTGATCCGGCTGCTCGACGTGCTCAATCCGGGGGGAAGTCCCGGCGACACCATCTGCGAGATGTGAGGCGCAATGAATCCGCTTCGTAACCACCGCTGGGCCGCGACCCTGCAACGCTGTCTCCTGGCGGCGGCAGCCGCCGCGCTGGCCTCCGGCCCGCTTGCCCAGGGAACCGATCCCGTGCTGCTGGAGGTCACGCGCTACGCGATCGAGGGCCCAAACCCGCTCACCGAGCAGGAAACGCAGGCGATCCTCGCCCCGCATCTGGGCACGCACCGCAGCCTGAACTCGATCGAAGCCGCGGCCGTTGCGCTCGAAGGCGCGCTGCGCGAGCGCGGCTATTCGTTCCATCGCGTCATCCTGCCGGCGCAGCGGCCTGCGGGCGGCGAGGTGAAGCTGCGCATCCTGCAGTTCCCCCTGGCGCAGGTCGCGGTGACCAACAACCACTACTTCACGAGCGACAACATCCTCGCCAGCCTGCCGTCGCTGCAGCCCGGCTCGCCGCCCGACGTGCGGGTGCTGGCGCGCGACTTGAGCCTCGCCAACGAGCATCCGGCGAAGCGCCTGACGATCCACATCAAGGAAAGCCAGAAGCCCGATCACCTCGATGCCGAGGTGCGCGTGCGCGACGCGCCGAGCGCGCTGACCTTCCTCGCGCTCACCGGCGGCAGCAACGACCGCGACAACAGCGTCAACCGCAACACGGGCTACACGCGCCTCACGCTCGGCTACCAGAACAGCAACCTGTTCGAGCGCGATCACGCGCTCACCGTGACCTACACCACCTCGCCCGACCACTTCGACAAGGTCAGCCAGCTGGGCGCGTTCTACTGGGCGCCGCTTTACGGCTACCACACGACACTCAACGCCTACTGGACGAAGTCGGACGTCGATACCGGTTCGGTCGGCGTCGGCACGCAGAGCTTCGACGTCAGCGGCCGCGGCGAGTTCTGGGGCCTCAGGGCCACGCATGCGCTGCCCAAGTGGGGCACCCTGACCCAGCAGGTGTCGCTCGGCTTCGACAGCCGCTACTTCGAAAGCAACGTGGCGAGCGGCGGCCTGGTGCAGACCACCCCGGTGGGCAGCCGGCCGCTATCGCTGCGCTATCTGGCGCGCCACGAGCAGGCCGAAGGCGGCATCGGCGCGTACATCGAGTACGTGGCCAACATGGACGGCGGCAGCTCGAACGATGCGACCGCGTACGCGACGGCGCGCACCGGAGCGCCCCAGGGCTGGAACGCCTGGCGCTACGGTATCGATGCGCAGTACACGCTGGCCGGCGGTTGGAGTCTCGTCGGCCGCCTGCGTGGCCAGGAAACGAGTGACGCGCTCATTGCGGGCGAGCAGTTCGGGCTCGGCGGGGTCGGATCGGTGCGGGGCCTGCGCGACCGCGAGACCGCCGGCGACAAGGGCTACACCGTCAACCTGGAGGCGCACGCCCCGCAGACGGCCTGGGGGTTGACGCCCTATCTGTTCTACGATGCCGGGCGGCGCACCTACGTCAGGTCGGTGCCGGGCCTGACCGATTCGGAAAGTGCCTCCAGCATCGGCATCGGCGCGCGCTGGAACTGGCAGAAGAAGCTCGAGGTCAACGCGTCGCTCGCCACGGTCGTGGACGGCATCTCGCTCGGCGCGACGCCGGCTTCCGATTCGGGCCACACCAAGCTGAACTTCTCGCTCTTCTATCGCTTCTGAGCGCGGCCGCGGCTCACGCCGGCGGCGGCGCAGTCGGCACGCGAATGCCGTCGTAGAGCCAGGCGACGCCTTCGAAGGAAGGTCTGGCGTTCGGGTCGGCGCCCGGCTTCGGCGCCAGGAACCAGTTGCGCACTTCGCGCACCACGCCTGCGGCGTGGTAAATGTCGCCGTAATAGCGCGCAGTCACCTGCACTCGCGCGGTGCGCAGATAGCGCGCATCCTGGTACCAGCGAAACGCCCGCGCGAAATCCCAGTCGGCCAGCTCGGCATACGCCGCCAGTACCACCGCGTCCTCGAGCGCCATGTTGGCGCCCTGCGCCAGATACTGCAGCATGGGATGCGCGGCGTCGCCCAGCAGCGTGACGCGCCCGCGCGCCCATTCGCGCACCGGCTCGCGGTCGCACAGCACCCACATCTTCCAGACGTTGATCTTCTCCAGCAGCCGGCGCACCTCGGGCCGCTCGTTGGCGAACTTGGCGTGCAGTTCCGCGGGATCGCCGTAGACGTCCCAGCCCTCCTCGTAGCGGTCGCTGTGGAACACTGCAACCAGGTTGTACAGCTCGCCGCGGCGCAACGGGTAGTGCACGAGATGCGTTTTCGGGCCGGCCCAGAGCACCACGTTGTTCTGCCACAGGTCGGCGGGCACTTCGGCACGCGGCAGCACCGCGCGATAGGCGATATGCCCGGAGACGCGCGGCTTGCCGTCGGCCAGCAGCTGCGCCCGTACCTTCGACCACAGGCCGTCGGCCCCGATCAGGGCGCAGCCTTCGACGCGTTCGCCGCCCTCCAGCTGGACCACGACCCGATCGTCGCGATCCTCGTAGCTCAGGCACCGCGTGAGCGCGCTCAGCTCGATCAGGTCGTGCGCGCGGCAGGCCTCGAGCAGCACCTGGTAGAGATCGCCGCGGTGGATGACGCCGTAGAGATAGCCTGCGAAACGCTCGCGGAAGGCGTCGCCGCCGACGGGCACGCGGATCACGTCCTCGCCGGTGAGCGCGTCCTTCATCACCAGATTGTCCGGATGCACCGCATAGCGCTCGATGGCATCCGTGAGGCCAAGCGCCTCGAACATGCGATACACGTTCGGCCCGAGCTGGATGCCGGCGCCGATCTCGCGAAATTCGGCGCCCTGCTCGAATACGCGCACCACGCGGCCTTTGCGCGCGAGGGCCAGGGCCACCGCCAATCCGCCGATGCCACCGCCTGCGACCAAAACCGGATCCGCCCTCATGCGCCCGCCCCTTGCACCATGCCGGCTGAGATTCTACGCAAGTCGAATCGCCGTCGCTGCGCCCCGATGAGCGTGCGCTTGCGCCCGGGATCGGCTTCTTGACTTGCCGCAGGGGCGGCTTTAGATTTCGGCAGGGCAGCGCGCCAGCCCGCATGCGCGGGAAGGACCCGGCCCACACCGTCAACCCTAGGAGGACATGCGCATGACTTCCGCAATGACAAGAACGCTGTGCCGTTTGTTGATCGTGCTGATGGCGTGGATGCCGTTCCATGTGGCGCAGGCTGGCATCATCTCGACCGACCAGGCGGTCCTGTCGGCGCAGGCCGATCGCGCGGCCGTGCTCAATCTGATCCAGCGCTCGGACGTGGCGCGCCAGCTGCAATCGTTCGGCGTGGACGTCTCCACCGCGCAGGACCGCGTCGCCGCTCTGACCGATGCCGAAGTGCAATCGCTGGCCGGCAAGCTGCATGCGGTTCCCGCAGGCGGCGACGGCCTCGTGGTGCTGCTCCTCGTAGGCGTGATCCTCTGGCTCGTCTTCTGGAGGAAGTGATCTCCCGCTTCGCGGTTTTCCGCCACGCCCGCCTTGCCGCGGGCGTTTTCATTTCCGCCCTCGCGCTCGGCGGCTGCGCCGGCCTGCTGTTCCCGCAAAGTGCGGCGCTGCGCGACGCGCCGCCCGCCGGACTCGCCGAGCGGGTCGAACTCCGGCAAGCGCCGTTTTTTCCTCAGGACGAATACCAGTGCGGGCCGGCGGCGCTCGCCACCGTGCTGACGCACTCCGGCGCGGCGGTGACCCCCGAGGCGCTCGTCAACCAGGTCTACGTCCCCGAGCGCAAGGGCAGCCTGCAGGTCGAGATGCTGGCCGCCGCACGCCGCCATGGCCTGGTGTCGTACCAGCTCGCGCCACAGCTCGACGCGGTGCTGCGCGAAATCGCCGCGGGTCATCCGGTCATCGTGCTGCAGGACCTGGGACTGGGACCGTTCGAGCGCTGGCACTATGCGGTCGCGATCGGCTACGACCTGCCGGCCGGGGAACTCGTCCTGCGCTCCGGTGAAACGCGGCGGCAGGTGCTGCCGTTCGGCGTGCACGAGTACGTCTGGAAAAAGAGCGGCTACTGGGCCATGGTCGCACTGCCGCCGCAGCGGATGGCAGCCACCGCGGATGAGACGCGCTGGCTCGTCTCAATCGCCGCGCTCGAGCGCGCCGGCAGCGCGCGCAGCGCCGGCACCGCCTATGGCGCGTTTCTCGCGCGCTGGCCCGACAACGTCCCTGCGGCGATCGGATTGGCGAACACGCATTACACGTTGGGAGAGCTGCCGCAGGCGGAATCGGTACTGCGCGCGGTTCTGGCGCGCACGCCCGACTCGGTGGTCGCGCTGAACAATCTCGCACAGACGCTCTCCGACCAGGGCCGCAACGCCGAAGCGCTGGCCGTGGTGGAGCGCGCCGCCGCCGCACCGGGACCCTACGCGGCCGCGGTGCGCGAAACGCGCGCCCTGATCCTCAGCCGGATGGCGGCAAAGCCGTAATCAGGTCGGGGGTCAGCTCCGCCAGCGAGCGCGCGCCGCACAGGCGCATCGTGCGCTCGAATTCGTCGCTCAGAATGGCGAGCGCGCGCTCGGCACCCGCCTCGCCCGCCACGGCCGCGCCGTACAGCGTGGCGCGACCGATCATCGCCGCCTGCGCCCCGAGCAGCCTCGCCTTGACCAGATCGGCGCCGCGCCGCACGCCGCCGTCGATCAGCACGGGCACGCGTCCGCCGACGGCCTGCACCACTTCGGGCAATACCTCCAGCGAGGCGCGGGCGCCGTCGAGCTGCCGCCCGCCGTGATTCGAAACCACGATCGCGTCGGCGCCGGCCGCCACCGCCCGCCCGGCATCGTCGCCGCGCTGCACGCCTTTGACCACCAGCTTTTTCGGCCAGCGTTCGCGCAGCCGCGCGAGCTTGGTGCAATCGAAGCCGCTGTCGGTTTCGTTGGCGACGAAGGCCACGATGCCGCCGGGGCGCCCGCGCGCGTCGACCAGGTCGAGCAGGTTGGCGAATTGCGGCAAGCCCCGGATCAGCATCTGCGCCAGCCAGCGCGGATGCGACAGCAGGTCGGTGACATTGCGGCGATTGGGGCGCAACGGGACGGCAAGCCCGTTGCGCGGATCGCGTTCGCGCTTGCCGCCGGCGGCGAGATCGACCGTCACCACCAGCGCCTCGTAACCCGCGGCCAGCGCGCGTGCGACGAGTCTCTCGAGGATCTCCGGATGACGCAGCACGTAGAGCTGGAACCAGAGACGCCCGCCCAGCCGGTCGCCGACTTCGCGCGCTACCTCTTCGATCGAGCTGCTCGCGGGTGTCGCCAGCGTGTAGGCAATGCCGCGCTTGGCCGCCGCGCGCGCGATTTCCAGCTCCGCCTTGGGCCAGGCCACCCCGGACATGCCGGTCGGCGAAATGGCGAGCGGCAGCGGCGCCGGCGCGCCGAGCACTTCCGCCTGCGTGTCGAGCTGCGAGACGTCCACCAGCACGCGCGGTCGCAGTTTCAGGCGCTCGAATGCCGCGCGATTGGCGCGCAGCGTCAGTTCGTCCTCCGCCCCGCCGTCGATGAAATCGAACATCGCGCGGGGCAGCCGGCGTTGCGCCAGGCGGCGCAGGTCCTCGATCGAATGCGCCTGCGAGAGGTCCGCCATCAGCGGCGAGTATAAGCGAGAGCGA
>SCUH01000213.1 GCA_004298295.1 Betaproteobacteria bacterium
GTCGATCGGCCACTCCAGTTCCGCGTACTCCTTGCCCGAGGTGTAGCCGAGCGGCAGCGTCACCGCGGCGAGCACGATCACGGCCTGCCAGCCCCAGAAGGTGAAAGCGGCGAGCCCGGCCCCGAACAGACGCGTGTGGCAGGTGCGCTGCACCACGTAGTACGAGGTGGCGAACAGCGCACAGCCGCCGAAGGCGAAGATCACCGCGTTGGTGTGCAGCGGGCGCAGGCGCCCGTAGCTCAGCCAGGGGATCTCGAGATTGAGTTCCGGCCAGAGCAGCTGCGCCGCAATGATGACGCCGACCAGCATGCCGACGACGCCCCAGACCACAGTCATGAGCGCGAACTGCCGGACGACGGTGTAGTTGTAGGTGTTCTCGCTGGACATCGGGAGGCTCCGCACAAGCCGATAAGACCAAAGCATCGTAGGCATCTATGCCTTCGCGGGGTTGACTTGGGTCAAAGGCCCGCCAAGCCCCGGGGCGTAAGTACCGCTGCGCCGCTGACGCGGCCCGCGCGCAGATCGGCGAGCGCCGCGTTCGCCTGATCCAGCGCGTAGCGCGTGGTCTGCACCTGCAGCGGAAAGTCGGCGGCGATGCGCATGAACTGCTCGCCGTCGGCGCGCGTCAGGTTCGCCACCGACTGCACGCGGCGCTCGCCCCACAGCAGCGCGTAGGCGAACGCGGGAATGTCGCTCATGTGGATGCCGCCACAGACCACGACACCGCCCTTGCGCACCGATTGCAGCGCCTGCGGCACCAGCGCGCCCACCGGCGCGAAGATAATCGCGGCGTCGAGCGGCTCCGGGGGCGCGCTCAGCGAATCCCCCGCCCAGTCCGCGCCGCAGCGCCGGGCGAAGCGCTGCGCCTCCAGGTCCCCCGGCTTGCCGAACGCGTGCACGGTTCTGCCCTGATGCTTCGCCACCTGAGTCAGGAGGTGCGCGGCCGCACCGAAACCGTAGATGCCGAGCCGCCGCGCATCGCCTGCCATGGCGAGCGTGCGATAGCCGATCAGTCCCGCACACAGCAGCGGCGCGGCCTCCGCGTCGCCGTAGCGTTCAGGAATCGAAAAGCAGAAGCGCTCGTCGGCGAGACAATACTCGGCGTAGCCGCCGTCCACGTCGAAGCCGGTGAAGCGCGCCCGGTCGCAGAGGTTCTCGCGCCCGCTGCGGCAGTATTCGCAATCGCCGCAGGTTTCGCCCAGCCAGGGCACGCCGACGCGCTCGCCCGTCTTGAAGCGCTGTGCCGCGGCGCCGGCGGCGACCACGCTGCCGACGATCTCGTGACCCGGCGTCACCGGGTATCTGCCGCCCGCCAGCTCGCCGTCCGCGATGTGCAGGTCGGTGCGGCACACGCCGCAGGCGCGAACCTGGATGAGCACCTGGCGCGGACCCGGTTGCGCCATCGGCAGCCGCTGCGCGCGCAATGGCGCGTGCGGTTGCTGCACCCGCATCGCCCGAAAGCCGGCGTCACCCATGGGGCTGTTCGGGATCGGGTTCGGCGCCCGATTTTTCCGCCGGCCGGTCGTCATCCTCGAGAATCGAATAGCCCGGGCGATCGAGGTCGTCGAACTGCCCGCCGTGCAGCGCGCGCCAGAACACCCAGCCGATCAGGAATACGAGCGCGACCGAGAGAGGAACGAGGAGGTAGAGGCTGCTTTCCATGTCCGCTCGTCGCGTCCTCGGGCAGCGAGGCGCAGCGCGTTCAGCACCACGATGAAGGAACTGGCGGCCATGCCCACCGCGGCTTCCCAGGGTCCAACCCAGCCGGCGGCGGCCGCCGGCAGCGCCACCGCGTTGTAGACCAGCGCCCAGGCAAAATTCTGGCGAATGACGCGCATCACGCGGCGTGCGCCGGCCAGCGCTTCGGGCACGGCGCCGAGCCGCTCGCCGAGCAGCACCAGGTCCGACTGCAGCTGCGCGATTTCGGAGCCGTTGCCCATCGCGATGGAAACGTCGGCGCGCGCCAGCACCGGCGCGTCGTTGAGGCCGTCGCCCAGCATCGCGACCACGCGTGCATCGGCCTGCAGCCGCTCCACGAAGGCGAATTTGTCCTGCGGCGTGGCGCCGCCGGCGAACGAAGCGATGCCGAGCGAGCGCGCCAGCGCCTCGACCACGCGCGGTGCGTCGCCGCTCACCAGGTGCACGCGCAGGCCCGCGGCGTGCAGGCTCTGCACCAGACTCGCAGCCTCGGCGCGCAACGGATCTTCCAGCGCGAAGCGCGCGAGCCAGCCCGACGCGTCGGCGAGCCACGCCGCCGTGCGTTCCTCGCCGCCGGGCGCGGCACTGCCTGCCAGTTCGGCGCAGAACGCCGCCTTGCCGATTCTCACCCGCCGCCCGGCGACGCACGCTTCGACGCCGTGGCCGGGATAATTCGTCAGCGCGCCCACGTTCACGGCGCACGGTCCGTCGCCAAAAGCGCGCGCGACCGGATGACGGCCCGAGGCTTCGAGCGCGCGCGCGAGCGCAATGCAGTCCTGTTCGCCGAGCGATCCGAGGCGCTCGGTACGAGCCAACGCCAGCCTGCCGGTGCTCAGCGTTCCGGTCTTGTCGAGCACGATGTCGCTGGCGCGCGCGAGCGCTTCGAGCGCCCCCGAGCGCGTCAGCGCCACGCCTTGCTCGAGCAGGCGCGCCGCTGCCGCCGTCAGCGCGATCGGCGCCGCCAGGGCGAGCGCGCAGGGACAGGTCACCACCAGCACCGCCACTGCGATCCAGGGATTTCCCGAACCCAGGTACGCAAGCAGGGCTGTGCCGAGCACTGCATAAGTGAGGACGTGCGCAATCCGGTCCGCGCTCGCCACCAGCGCGGGCTTCGCGGCCGCCGCGCGCTCGACCAGCCGCGCGATCGCCGCCGCCGTGGTTTCCGCGCCCACCTGCGTGACCCGCATCGTGAGCGGCTGCTCGAGGTTGATCGAACCGCCGATGAGCTTGCTGCCGATGGCCTTGGCCACCGGCACCGATTCGCCGGTGAGCAGCGACTCGTCGGCGCTCGAGCAGCCGCGCTCGACGCTGCCGTCTGCCGGGACGCGCTCGCCCGCAGGCACGAGGACGCGATCGCCGGCCGCCAAGGTGTGCGCCGCCACTTTCTCCTGCGCTGCGCCGTTCAGCCGCAAGGCGAACGACGGCATCCAGCGCGACAGCCGGTCCAGTCCGCGCGCGGCGCGGCCGCGCGCCAGCAGCTCGGCGTAGCGCGCGCCGAGCAGGAGGAACACCAGCATGCTGATGGAATCGAAGTACACCTCGCCGGAGGCGGTGACGGTGGCCCAGACGCTGGCGCCGAAGCCGGCGGCAATGCCGAGCGCGATCGGCGTATCGAGGCCGACGCGCCGCCCTTTCAGGTCGCGCCACGCCGCGGCGAAGAACGGGCCGCAGCTGAATGCGATCACGGGAAGCGTCAGCAGCAGGCTCGCCCAGCGCAGGACCTGCGCGCTCTCGGGCGGCAGCGTGCCGCCGCCGTCGAGGTAGGCAGGCACCGCGTACATCATCACCTGCATGGCGCCGAAGCCGGCGACGAACAGCCGCCACAGGGCGGTGCGCCGGGTCGCGCGCTCGAGGCTCGCCTGGCGCTGCGGATCGAACGGATAGGCGTCGTAGCCGATGGCGCGGATCGCCTCGAGGATGCGCGAGAGGCGCGTTGCGCGCTCGTCCCATTCCACCTGGGCGCGGTGCGTCGCGTAATTGATGTCGACGCGCACGAGCCCGGGGAGCTGCCGCAGCCACTGCTCGGTCAGCCACAGGCAGGCGGCGCAGCGGATGCGATCGAGAATCAGGGTCGCGATGCGCGCATGCGCCCCGCTGCGCACGGCGAACTGCCGCTGCGCGTCGGGGTCGTCGTAGACGGCCGTCGGCGGCAGATCCTGCGGTTGCAGCGCGGCCGCCGAGCGCGTCTCGTAATACCGCTCGAAGCCGCCGGCGACGATGGTGCACGCGACCGCCTCGCAGCCGGCGCAGCAGAACTCGCGCTCGGCGCCGAGCACGCCCGAGCGCCAGCGGCCCGGCTCGAGCACCGCAGCCCCGCAATGAAAGCACGCCGGCGCCGCCGCAAGGATGTTGGCCATGTGTGGGGTCGATACCGCCGCTCGGGAAGGGCGCACCGCCCCGCCACGAGCATCCTAGGGTGGGGGTGCGACGACAGGTTGACTTGCATCAACAAATTCCCCCTCATAGGGCGGCCTCATCCAGGTCATTGCGAGATTCCATTGGCTCGATCGCGACGCCGCACAGTAGATTGGCAGGCACCATGAGCGCCCCGACCGGAAGCTCCCGCGAAGGCAGTCTCGAGGCCCCGACCCGGCACCCGCTCGACTGGCAGAATTCCGCCTTCTACGACGCAGCCGCGCTCGCCGGCGAACTCGAGCGCGTGTTCGGCATCTGCCACGGCTGCCGGCGCTGCGTCAACCTGTGCGTGGCGTTCCCGACCCTGTTCGACCTCGTCGACGCGTCGCCGACGCTGGAGGTGGACGGCGTCGACAAGGGCGACTACCGCAAGGTGATCGACCAGTGCTACCTGTGCGACATGTGCTACATGACC
>SCUH01000214.1 GCA_004298295.1 Betaproteobacteria bacterium
CGGTGTTGCCGCTTTGCCTCGCGGGCGACCTGCAGGGCGCGATGCTGAAGCTCCACACCAAGGACAAGGCTTGAGCCTGCGCTGCGGCATCGTGGGCTTGCCGAACGTCGGCAAGTCGACGCTATTCAACGCGCTCACCAAGGCGGGCATCGCCGCCGAGAACTATCCGTTCTGCACCATCGAGCCCAATGTCGGCATCGTCGCGGTGCCCGACGAGCGTCTCGAGAAGCTCGCCGCCATCGAAAAGCCCCAGAAGGTGATTCCCGCGGCGGTCGAGTTCGTCGACATCGCGGGCCTCGTGGCAGGCGCCTCGAAGGGCGAGGGCCTGGGCAACCAGTTTCTCGCCAACATCCGCGAGACCGATGCCATCGCGCACGTGGTGCGCTGCTTCGAGGACCCGAACGTCGTGCACGTCGCGGGCAAGATCGATCCGGTGTCCGACATCGAGACCATCGACACGGAGCTCGCGCTCGCCGATCTGCAGACGGTCGAAAAGCAATTGGCGCGATACGGCAAGGTCGCGAAGGTCGCCGGCGACAAGGAGGCGCAACGCCTCGTCTCGGTGCTCGAGAAGGTGCAGGCGGGGCTCGACCGGGGTCAGCCGGCGCGGGCGCTCGACTGGGCGAAGGAGGAGCTCGCGGTGCTGAAGCCGCTCTTCCTGCTCACGATGAAGCCGACGATGTACATCGCCAACGTCGCCGAGCACGGCTTCAAGGACAACCCGCTGCTCGCTGCGCTCGAGGCGCATGCCGCGAAGGAAGGCGCCCCGGTGGTGGCGATCTGCGCCGCGCTGGAGGCGCAGATCGCCGATCTGCCGGAAGAGGACAAGGGCATTTTCCTCGACGACATGGGCATGGATGAGCCGGGCCTGAACCGCGTCATCCGCGCCGGCTACCGCCTGCTCGGACTGCAGACCTTCTTCACCGCCGGGCCGAAGGAAGTGCGCGCCTGGACCGTTCCCGTCGGCGCCACGGCGCCCCAGGCGGCCGGCGTCATCCACACCGATTTCGAGCGCGGCTTCATCCGCGCCGAGGCGACCGCCTACGACGATTACATCGCCTGCGGCGGCGAAACGGGCGCCAAGGAGGCCGGCAAGCTCCGCGTAGAGGGCAGGGACTACGTCGTGCGCGATGGCGACGTCATGCACTTTCGTTTCAACGTCTGAACAAAGTTCAGGACTTCGCAGGCATTGCCTGGAAGCCACTGGAAACATCAAGGCGCGTGCGCTCGTCAAGCAGCGCATCAACCCATCCGCGCGAGAGCAACATTGCCGACAGCAGCATTCACCGCTGCGATACCGCGGGCAGGAATGGCAAGGGCGCTGCGACCCTCCCTGGCTTGACGCCGCCACCTTACCAATATATAGTTTTGGTAAGGTCCAACGAAGCACAAGGAGACCGCCGCCATGTTCGTCAAGATCACCGCCAAGCGCCAGGTCACGTTCCCCGCGCGGGTCCTGGAGGCGCTGGGCGTTAAACCCGGTGACCGGATCGAACTTGAGGAAGGCCCCGGGGGTTTTGTGCTGCGCGCGCGGCATATCGACCGGGCGCGCCTCGCGCCGCTGCGCGACAGACTGCGCCGTGGCAAGGGCAGCTTCGATCTTGAAGCCTTCCGCAACACGCCCCATGACCGCGCGCTTCGGGATTGACACCTCGATTCTCGTGCGGCTGGCAACCGGCGATCCCGAGGACGGCTTCGAACACTGCGTGCGCAAGCTGACCGCATTCATCGAGCGCGACGATGCGGAGGTGTTCGCGTCGAATCAGGTGGTCGGGGAGGCCTATATCGCCCTGCAGCATCACTACGGCGTGTCTAAACGGGACGCGCGCGCCGCGCTTGCCAGCGTGCTCAGGAGCGGTCTGGTGGGACCGTTGAACGGGGCGGGCGTATTCGCGGCCCTGGAGGCGGACTCGGGCTGCGGCTTGCTCGACCGCCTGATCGCCGACGACTACCGCCGCGCAGAACTGACCACGCTCACGCTCGACCGCAAGATGGCCGCTCTCCCGCAAGTGCGCCGCCTGTAGACCGTCCAGGGAGGCTTGCCGCGCGTCTATCCCCGCGGTGGCCGACTCCGGGGAGCGCAAGACCATCTGTAACGCGATTTTCTGGCCGGCGCTGCGCGACAGGGAAACGGAGGCGCTCGCCCGACGCGGAACATGACGAAATGACGTCCCTTGCGGCCTTTGCGGGCGACGTGCAGCGTGAAAAGCCCCTTCAGGATGTCGTCCCGCTTTTTTGCACCCACTACGGTCGGGCCGGGAGTCAGATCATTCAGCGCCGCCGAAACTGTTCCGGCGTAGATGCGCGCTTGCGCTTCGCCGACGCGGACACGTTCAGTGCGTACACGTCGGCCAGCGAAGTCGTGCGCGAGGCGCTGCCCCTGTTGGCAATCGGGTATGAAGGCGGGTACAAAATGCACAGCAGCGGGCACATTACGAGCAGCGATGCGGGGTTACCGGTGCACTTTCGCTTCAACGTCTGAAATAATGGGCGGTCGCAGGCCCGGCTGAGGGTGGCTCTGGAGATGCAAAGCGCGAGTCGATGGATTGCGATACTGCTGAGTGCCGCGGCGCTGGCGGCGCCGCCCGCGTTCGCCGACGCACCGGGCTGGTGGCAGCGCACGCGCGAGCATCTCGGGGACCTCTGGCAGACCGGTTCGGGCGATCTCTACGTGCCGTTCCGCACCCATCACCTGCGCTCTGCCTATTCGCAGGAGCAGATCGATCACTACCAGGAGGCGCCCTTCGGGCTCGGCTACGGCCGCAGCAAGTTCGACAGCGACGGCGACTGGCGCGGGCTGTACGCGATGGTCTATCAGGATTCGCACTTCAAGCCGAATTACGCGGCCGGATACGCCTACCAGACCTTCTGGCGCCCGGCGCGCGATTGGCGCATCGGCGGCGGGGCCACGGTGTTTCTCATGACGCGCCCCGACATCCTGCATTACAAGCCGTTTCCTGTCGTGCTGCCGATCGGCTCGGTCGCCTACCGCAACTTCGCCATCGAAGCGACCTACGTTCCCGGCGCGGGCGGCGCCGGCAACGTGCTGTTCGTCTGGGGGCGGTTTCACCTCGATTAGCGCCCCGCTCGGCGGCAGCGCGTGCGCGCTAGAATGCGCGCGTCTTGCGAGCGGGAGAGTGGCATGCGCGCGGCGGCGGTCCTGATTGCGTTGACGGTGCTCGGCACGGCGCGCGCCGCGGATCTGCCCGTATTCGACGCCCACGTGCACTACTCGCATGACGCCTGGGAGTCGCTGCCGCCGAAGGACGCCATCGCGCTGTTGCGCAAGGCGGGCCTGAAGCGCGCACTCGTTTCCAGCTCGGGCGACGACGGCCAGCAGCGGCTCTACGCCGAGGCGCCCGAGCTCGTGCTGCCGTCGCTGCGCCCGTATCGCTCGCGCGGCGAAATCTCGACCTGGGTGCGCGACGACTCGGTGCCGTCCTACCTCGAAGAGCGGCTGAAGAAGTTCCGCTATGTCGCGCTCGGCGAGTTTCACCTCTACGGCGCCGACGCCGATCTTGCGGTACCCCGGCGGCTGGTGCAGCTGGCGAAACAGCACGCGCTATACCTGCATGCCCATTCCGACGTCGACGCGGTGGAACGCATCTTCCGGCAGGACCCCGGCGCGCGCGTGCTCTGGGCGCATTCGGGCTTCGAGCGCCCGGAGAAGGTGCGCGAGATGCTCCGCAAGCATCGCAACCTGTGGTGCGACCTCGCGTTTCGCAGCGAGCACGGGGCCGGCGGCAAGGTGCCCGCGGAGTGGCGCGCGGCGTTTCTGGAATTTCCCGAGCGCTTCATGGTCGGCACCGACACCTTCACGCCGGAGCGCTGGCACTACATCGTCGAGCACGCGCAATGGTCGCGGCAATGGCTCGCCGATCTGCCCGCGGAAGTCGCGGAGCGCATCGCATGGAAAAACGGCGAAGCTGTGTTCGGCGGCATGCTCAGGCGCTGATCGCCGCCGTCGCGCTGTGCGGCGCGGCCCAAGCCTGCGAGCTGCCCGCCGGCACAGGGCTCGAGTCGGCCGGTTTCGTCCTGAGCTATCGCACGCTGCCTGCGGCCATCGCGCTCGGCGAGCATTTTTCGCTCGACTATGCGGTCTGCCCGAAGGCGGGTGCAGTCATGCCCGCCACGGTCAAGGTGGACGCGTGGATGCCGGAGCACCGCCATGGCATGAACTACAAGGCGAGCGTTGCGGCGCTCGGCGGCGGGCGCTTCCGTGCGCAAGGGCTGCTGTTTCACATGCCCGGGCGCTGGGAAATCGTGTTCGAGGCGGACGGCGAGCGCCTCAGCCACAGCCTGCGGCTCGAGTGATCGCACGCGCGGCCGTCCTGGCGCTGCTGCTCGGGGCGGGCGGTGCGGCCGCGCAGCCACTCGGCTGGAGCGCGGACGAAGTGCGCGTCGTGCTGCGGCACGGGCCGTGGCCGCCGCCCATGGCGCGCGATCCGTCGAATCGCGTCTCCGGCAACCGCGACGCCATCGCGTTGGGCGAAAGGCTCTTCTTCGAGCCGCGTCTGTCGCAGGGTGGCCAGCTGTTCTGCGCCAGCTGCCATGTGCCCTACCGGGCCTGGCAGGACGGACGCACGCGCGCAAGAGGCCTGGCGGAAGTCGACCGCAACACGCCAAGCGTGCTCAACGTGCGCCTGCAACGCTGGTTCGGCTGGGACGGCGCGGGCGATTCGCTCTGGGCGCAGAGCCTTCGGCCGATCCTCGATGCGCGCGAGATGGGCGCGAGCGCGGCACAGGTCGCAGCCCTGATGCGGGAGGACGCCGAATACGCCTGCCGCTACCGCAAGAGTTTCGGCACGGCGCCTGCGACCGACGATGCCGACGTGCTGGTGGCCGTCGGCAAGGCGCTCGCGGCATTCCAGGAAACGCTGGCGAGCGGCCGCAGCGCGTTCGACGATTTCCGGGACGCAATCGAGCGCGGCGAGCGCGAGGCGCTCGAGCGCTATCCGCGCGCCGCGCAGCGCGGGCTGCGCATCTTCGTCGGCAAGGGCGCGTGCAACGTCTGCCATCTCGGACCGGCGTTCACCAACGGCGAGTTCCACGACGTCGGCGTGCCGTTCTTCATCCGCGGCGGCGTGGACCCCGGGCGCCATGGCGGCATCCGCCGGCTGCAGGCGAGCGCGTACAACCTGCTGGGTCGCCACAACGACGACCAATCGGGCGCCGCAGCGACCAGGACGAAGCACGTCGCGCTCGAGCACCGCAATTTCGGCGAGTTCAAGGTGCCGGGCCTGCGCAACGTAGCGCTTACCGCGCCTTACATGCACAACGGCAGCCTGGCGACGCTCGCCGACGTGGTGCGCCACTACTCCGAACTCAACGTCGAGCGGCTGCATGCCGACGGCGAGGCGATCCTGAAGCCGTTGCGCCTGAGCTCGCAGGAGTCGGTCGACCTGGTGGCGTTTCTCGAATCGCTCACCGAACGCAAGAGCGCGCTCGATGAGCGGCGAGCGGCATTGCCCTGCAGTCGCTGAGCGTGCGGCTCAGCGCCGCGCGCGAATCTCTTCGATCGATTCCGGATTGACGAGCGAAGACAGGTCGCCCGGGTTCTCGCCGAGGTAGGCGGCGCGGATCACGCGGCGCATGATCTTCAGATTGCGCGTCTTGGGAAGGTCGCCTACCAGCAGCACGGCCTTCGGTTTGAAAGGCGTGCCCAGGCCATGGGTGACCGCGCGCGCCAGGTCCTCCTGCAACGCGGCGTTCGCATCGACGTCGGGCTTCGCCACGCAAACCAGCACCAGCGCCGAGCCCTTGATCGGATCCGGCACGCCGATGGCCGCGGCTTCCGCGAGCCGTCCCGTCTGCATCGCGAGCGCCTCGATCTCCGCCGGCCCGGTCCTCTTGCCGGCGATCTTGAGCGTGTCGTCAGAGCGGCCGTGGATGTACCAGTGGCCGTCGCCGTCCTGGCTCGCGAAATCGCCGTGATGCCAGACGTTCTCCCAGGTGCTCCAGTAGTTTGCAAGGTAGCGCGCATCGTCCTGCCACAGGCTGCGCGTCAGTCCCATGACGGGGCGGCGCATCACGAGTTCGCCCACTGCGCCCGGCGGCACCGAGTGGCCGGCATCGTCCACGACGTCGGCGCCGGTGCCGGGCACCGGCGTGTTGAATGCGCAGGGTTTGAGCGGCCGCAGCAGGCAGCAGGCGAGGATGCCCATCATCTCGGTGCCGCCCGAGAAGTTCAGCAGCGGCACGCGCCGCGCGCCTACACGCTCGAACAGCCACCACCAGGCTTGCGGCGTCCAGGGCTCGCCGCTCGAAGCCATGACGCGCAACGTCGAAAGGTCGTACTTTTTCCAGGGCTCGCTGCCCTGTGCGATGAAGGTGCGCGCCGTGGTCGGCGCAATGCCGAGGTAGCTCACGCGGTGCTCGGCAATGAGGCGCCACATGCGATCGGGATCGGGAAAGTTGGGCGCGCCTTCGGCGAGCACCAGCGTGCCGCCCACGATCGGCGTCGCGTACACGATGAGCGGGCCCACCACCCAGCCCATGTCCGACATCCAGAGCAGCCGGTCCCGGGGCTTGAAATCCATGCACAGCGCGAGATCCATCACGATCTTGGCCGGAAATCCCGCGTGCGCATGCACCACGCCCTTTGGCTTGCCGGTCGTGCCTGAGGTGAATACGAGCAGGTAGGGGGCGTCCGCGTCCATCTCCTCGGTCGGCGCTTGGTCCGGCTGCGCCGCGAGCAGCTCGTGCCACCAATGGTCCCGCCCCTCGTTCCAGGCGACCGGATTGCCTGCGCGCCGGCACACGATCACGTGCCGCAACGACGGCGCGTGCGCCGCCGCCTCGTCGACGATCGCTTTGGCGTCGACCGGCTTGCCGCGGCGCGAGGTGCCGTCCACCGCGACGAGCGCTTTGACGCCGCCCAGCTCGAGACGCGCGAGCATGGCATCGGCGCCGAAACCGGAAAACAGCGGCATCGCGATGGCGCCGATCTTGCTGATCGCGAGCATCGCGATCATCGCCTCGGGCACGTTCGGCAGATACAGGGCGACGACGTCGCCGCGCCCGAGGCCGAGCGCGCGCAAGGCGCCGGCGCAGCGGCACACTTCGCGGTCCATTTCGCGGTAACTGAAGTCGCGCCGCGCGCCGTCCTCGCCTTCCCACACCAGCGCCGGTTTGTCGTAGGTGGGCGTTCCCCGCCAGCGGTCGAGCGCATTGAGTACCACGTTGGTGGTGCCGCCGACGCACCAGCGTGTCCAGGGCGCGCCGCGCGAGGCGTCGAGCACGCGGGTGTAGGGCCGGTAGAAGCGGTAATCGAGGAATTCGAGCAGCGCGCCGAAGAACCACTCCGGTTCGGCGTCGGCGCGCGCGAGCAACTCGTCGTAGCTCGCGATCCCCGCGGCACGCAGGAACGCCGTCAGGTTCGCCTGCGCAACGGTGTCCGCGTCAGGGCACCAGGCGAACGGCTGCGCGGCGTCGCTGCTCACAAGCCCATGCAGACGTATTTGACTTCGACGAACTCCTCGATGCCGTACTTCGAGCCCTCGCGCCCGAGGCCCGATTGCTTGACGCCGCCGAAAGGCGCCACTTCCGTGGTGATCAGGCCGCTGTTGACGCCCACCATGCCGTAGTCGAGCGCCTCGGCCACCTTCCAGACGCGGCCGATGTCGCGGCTGTAGAAGTACGCCGCGAGCCCGTACTCGGTGTCGTTGGCGAGCGCGACCACCTCGTCGTCGCTCCCGAAGCGGAACAACGGCGCCACCGGACCGAAAGTCTCCTCGCGGAAGATCTTCATCGAGGGCTTCACGTCGGCGAGCACCGTGGGTTCGAAGAACGTGCCGCCGCGCGCGTGGCGCTTGCCGCCGGTGAGCACGCGCGCGCCGCCCGCGGCGGCATCCGCGACGTGCGATTCCACTTTGGCGAGCGCCTGCGGGTCGATCAGCGGGCCCTGCTGCACACCGCATTCCGTACCGGCGCCGACCTTGAGCGACTTCACCTTTTCGGTCAGCTTCGCCGCGAATTTCTCGTAGACGCCGTCCTGCACGAAGAGCCGGTTGGCGCAGACGCAGGTCTGGCCCGAGTTGCGGTACTTCGAGATCATCGCGCCCTCGACCGCGGCGTCGAGGTCGGCATCGTCGAACACGATGAACGGCGCATTGCCGCCGAGCTCGAGCGAGATCTTCTTCACCGTGGGCGCGACCTGCCGCATGAGGAGCCGCCCGACTTCGGTGGAGCCGGTGAACGAAAGCTTGCGCACCGCCGGGTTGGCGCAGAGCTCGCCGCCGATGGCGGGCGCGTCCCCGGTGATGATGTTGAGCACGCCTTTCGGGAAGCCGGCGCGCTCGGCAAGCTCGGCGAGCGCGAGCGCGCACAACGGCGTCTGTTCCGCGGGCTTGAGCACCACGGTGCAGCCCGCGGCGAGCGCGGGCGCGACCTTGCGCGTGATCATCGAGTGCGGGAAGTTCCACGGCGTGATC
>SCUH01000215.1 GCA_004298295.1 Betaproteobacteria bacterium
CCCGGCGCTCACGAGCGCCTACCAGGATTGGCGCGAGACCGGCGCCGCGGGCGCGCTGCGCCCGGCGATCGAGCGCGGCTCCGAACATTGGGCACGCGTCGCCCGTGACCTGCTGTCGCGACCCGTGCCGCCCGGCGGCGGCGAAGCGCGCGCCCTCGCCCTATGAGCGATCCCGGCGCGATGCAACGGGGCCGCACGCTCGCCGTGTCCGGAGCGCCGCAGGAGGCTGCCGCCGCCGGCGACAAGCTCCGCGCGCTGCAGATTTTCGCCGAGGCCACTTCCAGCCTGCCGGGCGATGCCGGCGTCGAGGAATGGCTGGGCCGGTTCCTCGCCACCATGATCCGCCTTACCGATGCCGCGGCCGGCGCCGTGCGCGTGGTCGCGGAAAGCGGGCGCCACCTGCGGCTGGTGGCTTCGGCCGGGCTGCCGCCGGAAGTCGCCGCGCGCGAAAAGCACATGCCGCTCGACTGCGGCGCCTGCGGTCTCGCGGTGCGCGACGCGGCGGTCCATGCCGAGGGCTCGGCGCTCGCGTGCGCGACGCACACCTCGCAGGCCTGGTTCGGCGGCTTCGGCGGCATGATCGTGGTGCCGCTCGCGCACCAGGGCAAGGTGCTCGGCGTCTACAACCTGTTCCTGCGCGAACCGCGCGCGATTTCCCCGGAGGTGGTGCGGCTGTATCGCTCGATCGGCGAGCACCTCGGCATGGCGCTGGAAAACGCGCGCCTCGCGCGCGAGAACGTGCGCATGACGGTGATGAACGAGCGCCAGATGATGGCGAGCGAAGTCCACGATTCGCTCGCGCAGACCCTGGCCTACATGAAGATGCGGCTGGCGCTGCTGCTGGATACGCTGCGCTCGGGCGAGCGCGAGCGCGCGCTGAAGTACGCCAGCGACCTGCAGGACGGACTGGGCGAAGCCTACGCCGACCTGCGCGAGCTGCTGGCGCAGTTCCGCAGCCGCATGGACCCGCTCGGACTGGTGCACGCGCTGGAGAGCATCGCCGCCGGTTTCGAGGACCGCACCGGCGTCGCGCTGACGATCGACAACCGGCTGCCCGAGCTCGACCTCGGCGTCGACGAGCAAGCCAACGTCTTCCACATCCTGCAGGAAGCGCTCGCCAACGTGGCGCGCCATTCCGGCGCGCGGCGCGCCCGCCTGGTGCTGGACAAGCGCGGCACCGAATACGTCTTCTCGGTGGAGGACGACGGCAGCGGCTTCTTCGCCCTCGGCAGCGCGCAAGGCTCGCCCAACCTGCGCCACCACCTCGGCGTCAACATCATGCGCGAGCGCGCGCAGCGCGTCGCCGGCCGGCTCGAAATCGCCAACCTGCCGCAGGGCGGCGCCCGCGTGCGGCTGGTGTTCCCGGCGCTAGCCGCCGAGCGCGCGGCGGCGCCATGAACGCGCCGATCAGCGTGCTGCTGGTCGATGACCACACGCTGTTTCGCAAGGGGCTGGCGGAACTGCTCGAAGGGCGAGACGCGATCCGTGTCGTTGCGGCCACCGGCGACCCGGACGAAGCCCTGAGAATCGCGCGCGAGCAGCGCCCGGACGTGGCGATCGTGGATCTCAACATGCCGCCGCACGGCGGCCTGGCGTTGCTGCGCCAGCTGCTCGCGGCGGGCTGGCAGGGCACCTCGATCGTGCTCACGGTGAGCGATGCGGAAGACGACATGGCCAACGCGCTCGCGAGCGGCGCGCGCGGCTACCTGCTGAAGGACATGGAACCGGACGAGCTGGTCGCCGCGGTGCGGCGCGCGCTGCGCGGCGAAACCGTGGTCGCGCCCGCGATGACGCTGAAGCTGATCGATCTGCTGCATCCCAAGCGCGGCGCGGCGGTGCGCGAGGACCTGCTGGCGGAGCTCACGCCGCGCGAGCGCGAAATCCTGCAGCACCTGGCGCAGGGCCTGACCAACAAGGCGATCGCGCGCGCGCTCGACATCAGCCACGAAACCGTGAAGCTCCACGTGCGCCGCGTGCTCGCCAAGCTGAAGCTGTCCTCGCGCGTCGAGGCGGCGGTGTTCGCGGTGGAGCACGGCGTCAGCTCGGTGCGCAGGCCGCCTTCCGAAGGCGGCGCGTGACTCGCGGCAGGGTGCTGCTGGCGGCGCTCGCGCTGACGACCGCCTGCTCCACCCCTGCCCCGCCGCGCCCGCCGGATGCGCGGCTCGCGCAGCTCGTCGCCGCTTCGCATCGCACTGCGGCCAATGTCGCACGCGACCCTTGGCGGCATCCGCGGGAGACGCTCGAGTTCTTCGGCGTGCGGCAATCGGACACGGTGGTCGAGATCCTTCCGGGGAGCGCCGGCTACTACCTCGAAATCCTCGCGCCCTATCTGAAAGAGAGCGGCCGCTACATCGCCGCCAGCCGCGACCCCGCCGCGCCGCCCAACTACCTCGCCGATCACCGGAAACTTCTGGCGCGGCTGGCGGCGGATCCGGCGCGCTACGGCAAGGTCGTGGTAGTGCCTTTCAACGCCGACCGGCACGAAATCGCGCCGGCGGGCAGCGCCGATTGCGTGCTCACCTTCCGCAACCTGCACAACTGGATCGAACGCGGCGAGGTCGAAAGTGCATTGCGGGCGTTTCATCGAGCGCTGAAACCGGGCGGCGTGCTCGGCGTGGTGGACCATCGCGGGCGCGATGACCAGTCACAGGAGGCGCAGATGAAGTCCGGCTACGTGCGGCAGGACTACGCCATCGCGCTGATCGAGCGCGCGGGATTCCGCTTCGTCGCCGCGTCCGAGGTCAATGCCAATGCCAGGGACACCAAGGATCATCCGGCGGGCGTCTGGTCGCTGCCGCCGACCTACCGGTTGAAGGAGCAGGACCGCGAAAGGTACCGGGCGATCGGCGAGAGCGACCGCTTTACGCTGAAATTCGTGAAACGCTGAGCGCGAAGGCGACGCAGCGCCCGAAGTGGAAATTGCGATCCTTGACCCATTACGATTTGATGACCTGCGCCAGCATGTAACCCAGGCACTGTTCGATGCCGACGGCACTTAGCTGCACTCCGGGTCTGGCAGTGAGCGTCAGGAAGACACTACCGTCTCCCGTGCGTTCTTCCATCGTTCCGATGTTCATGCACTCGCCCGATGGGCAAGCCCAGGCGCTTTGCCTGCACCGAGCTATGGCCTGCAGTATTTTCTTCTCCTGTGCCGCCACCTCGTCAATGCGGATGCTCAACCCAGCGTCAATCTTCTCAATGTGGCATTTCATGGCGTCTCCTTGAAGGAGCGGCGGTCGCTCCCGGACAGCCGTCGCAGGGCAACTTCCCAGCCGGTCATGACCGCGCGGCAAGGTCGATCAGCGCTTGAACTTCGCCCAATTCGCCCTTCACCATCCAGTGCGTCAGATCGCCGCTCGAAATCACGGCGAGCACCTTGCCGTTTTCCACAATCGGCAGGTGCCGGAACCGCCGCTGGGTGACCAACGCCATCGCCTCGCCGACGGTCGTCGTCGGCGGGATGCAGCAGGGCTCCTTCGTCATCACTTCGGAAACTTTCGTGCTGACGGGGTCGCGGCCCGTGGCCAGCACTTTGGTCAGCGCATCTCGCTCCGTGAAGATGCCTGTCAATTGCTCGCCCTCCATGACCACCAGGGCACCGATCCTCTGGGAGGTCATTGCGCGCACGCACTCGGTGACCGAGGTATCGGGTCCAACGGCGTGGACCGCTTCGTGCTTCTCGAACAATCGGGTCAACGGCGCCCGGCGCTTGTCTCGCATCCTCATCGAGTACACGACGACGGTGACGACGATCAGGAACAGAACGAATCCGTAGAGCACCATCTTGTGAACGGTCGTCTGCACCTCTTCCAGCGCGGCCAACACTGCGGGGGAAAGCAGTGCGAGACCCATGGCGGCAGCCGATTTGCGAAGAAGCTTTCTCATCGCTGTGGCTCCTCGATTTCGACGCTCATCGCTGAGCGTTCACACATTGCGCCTTGCTGCAAGTGTCGTCAACCGCCGCACGACGGTACCGTGAACGGCCGTATTGGGTCGGACCCTGAAGATGGCGTGAACGTCTCAGTTTCATGGTATCCGTTCACCTCTTGCTTTTCGTCAAGATGTGCTGTCGAACGATCGGGCAGCATTGACTTTCCGAACGTGTTTTTGGACGCGACCACAAATGAATCCAGCAGACATTTCGGCACTCGCACACCACCTCTTTGAAGTAAACGGCTCCAAGGCCATCGCCGAGGCCGCTCACAAGGCAGTGTCCCTTGAGAGCGCTGGCGACAAGGAGCAGGCGAAGTTTTGGCGCCAGGTGGAGACCGTACTGTCCGAGATCCGCGGCCCACGACAAAGTTAGGCGACAGGTTCCAGCGGGTTGACCCGCAAGCGTCGTCTTGTATCAACGACCGCAAGGGCGCTTGGTCGGGCGAGCTGCGCTCGTGAATGACCGCTTGTGACCCAGGCGCTAAACCGTCCACTGAATCGGGGCAACTCCAGAGAGACCTTCCGGTCATGACCGCGAAGTGCCTGTCGATCGAGGGGTGAAGACCGCCGCAAAGCGGCCGTTCCGGGCTTGAAATGCTAACCGGCGTCAACGTCGGGCCTTTTCAAAGGGCAGCGACAGCGTAAAGTCCTCGACAGGCTCACGCGATTCTGGAGGGCGTATGAGTCAAGTCCGTCGCAGGCAGTTCCTGATCGTGGCAGGCGGGCTGCTCGCCGCGCCGCTCGTTCGCGCACTGGACAAATCCCCGCACCGGGTCGGTTTCCTCGCATTGCCGAACGCCTTTGTCGAGACGAATCCGAACCACATTGCATGGCGGGAACTCGAGGATGCACTGGGTAAGCATGGCTACAGTGACGGACGCACCCTTGTCATCGAGCGGCGCCACGCGGGCGGCGTCGCAGCCAAGTTGAAAGAAGCAGCGGTCGAACTTGTGAAGTCCAAGGTGGAGGTCATCGCCGCGTTCGGGGGCCAGAATGTCAAAGCCGCCCGCGAGGCGACGCAGTCCATTCCGATCGTTGGTTACAGTGGTGCCCTGGTGGAAGGCGGATTTGCCGACAGCTACGCCCGACCCGGCCGAAATGTGACCGGCGTTTCGCCGTCGACCACGGACACGTCCCAAAAGCAGCTGGAATTCCTGCTTGCCGCGGTCCCCGGCGTGCGACGGGCGGCCTGGCTTCGCAATCCGACTAATCCGTCGTTCTTTTCGGCGTCGTTTACGCGTCGAATCGAGGAGTCCGCAGCGCGTCTCGGTGTCACGGCAACGCCTTTCGAGGTCTCTACAGCGGATGCGCTCGAAGCCGCCATACCCGAAATCGCGCGTCAAGGCTTCGGGGCCGTTCTCGTCCCGGCGGATGTTTTCTACTTTCTGATGCGCAATCGTCTCGCGCAATTGCTTCTCGCGCACAGGCTGCCGAGTGCCACTCAGGACGGAACCATGCTCGATGAGGGTCTGCTCCTGAACTACGGCGTCGACTATGCCTACGGAATCCGGCGGATGGCAAGCCAGATTGACAGGATTCTCAAGGGCGCAAACCCTGCGACGATTCCCATCGAGATCATTGAAGCGTTTTCCCTGGGAGTGAATCTGAGGACTGCGCGAGTCCTGGGTCTGACGATTCCGCAGTCCTTACTCCTTCGCGCCGACCGGGTGATCGAGTAGCAGACCGCCGAACGGCCGTTCGAGCAGCGCAGACGCCCCAGCGAGTCTTATGGCCACGCATCAACGCCAGCCTGAAATGCCCGACCTGCGTGTCGTGCCGGCGGAACAGCTGTTGCTGCACGAGCAGCACGACGCCCAGCGCAGCGGGCCGCTGTTGCAGCGTCTGCAAACCGACCGTGTGTTGAAGAACCCGCCCGTCGTCGCCCCTATCCGCGGCGAGCAGCGCTACGTGGTGCTGGATGGCGCCAACCGCGTGGCCGCCATGCAGGCGCTGGGAATCGTCCACATCGCCGTGCAGGTGGTGGACTACGAAGACGCGGAGCTGATCCTCGATACATGGCATCACTTGGTCAAGGGTATCGGCGCCGAGCGTTTCAAAGGCATGCTCCAGGCGGTGCAGGGTGTCGAGATCGAACGATCAGACGCGGCACATGCGCGCGCACAGCTTGCCCGCCGCGAGATTCTGGCCTTTGTGGAGTACGTGAACGGTGAACTCTGGACCCTGCAAGCCTCGGGTGACCTGCATCAGCGCACCCGACGCCTCAATGAGATTGTGGACCTCTACAAAGTGCAGGGGCGAATCTTTCGCGCCAACATCGACCACCTGCCGTCACTGCTGCCATATCACGACGATGTCGCAGCACTCGTCGTGTTTCCCCGCTTTGCGCCGGCGGAGATCATCGACCTGGCGCGTGTGGGCGCCTGTCTGCCCGCCGGCATTACGCGCCACGTGATTCCAAGACGCGCGCTGCGCATCAACTTGCCCCTGACGGTGCTCAGCGG
>SCUH01000216.1 GCA_004298295.1 Betaproteobacteria bacterium
CCTGAGCCGCACGTAGTCGGGCAATCCATCCCTGTAGGGCGGGTAGTCTTCGCCGCGGATGAGCGGTTCCAGATAGGCGCGGCACTTCGCCGTGATGCCGAAGCCGTCGGCGCTGATGAAGTCGCGCGGCATCTTCCTCTCGACATTCGCGACCTGGTCGAGCGGCGCCACGCCCACGCCCCACTTGTAAGGCCGGTTCGATTTGCGCACCACCGTCGGCATCACCGCGTTGCGGCCGCCGACAGCGAGCTCGACCGCTGCCTTGCCCATCGCGTAGGACTGCTCGACATCAACCTTCGACGCGATGTGGCGCGCGGCGCGCTGCAGGTAGTCGGCAACGCCCCAGTGGAATTTGAGGTTGAGGCCCTGCCTGATCATGTCGGCGACGACCGGCGCCACGCCGCCGAGCTGGGCGTGGCCGAAGGCGTCGCGCAGCCCCTGGTCGGACAGAAACTTGCCGTCGGTCCCCTTGACGCCTTCGGACACGACGACCGAGCAATAGCCGTGCTGTTTCACCATCGCGTCCACCCTGGCGAGAAACTGGTCCTGCCGGAACGCGATCTCCGGGAACAGGATGACGATCGGGATCTCAGTGCCCTTGCCGGAAGCGAGTCCGCCGGCGGCGGCGATCCAGCCCGCGTGCCGGCCCATCACTTCCAGCACGAACACCTTGGTCGAGGTCTTCGCCATGCTCGCCACGTCGAAGCTCGCTTCGCGCATCGACACGGCGACGTATTTGGCGACCGAGCCGAATCCGGGGCAGCTGTCGGTGATCGGCAGGTCGTTGTCCACGGTCTTGGGCACGTGCACCGCGGCGATCGGATAGCCCATGCGCGCCGAAATCCGCGACACCTTGAGGCAGGTGTCGGCCGAGTCGCCGCCCCCGTTGTAGAAGAAGTAGCCGATGTCGTGCGCCCTGAACACCTCGATGAGGCGCTGGTACTCGCGCGGGTCCTTCTCGAAGCTCGTCAGCTTGTAGCGACAGGAGCCGAACGCACCCGACGGTGTGTGGCGCAGCGCCCGGATCGCCGCGACCGATTCCTTGCTCGTGTCGATCAGATCCTCGGCCAGGGCGCCGAGGATGCCGTTGCGGCCGGCGTAGACCTTGCGGATGTGCTTGCGGTGCCTGCGCGCGGTTTCGATCAGGCCGCAGGCCGAGGCGTTGATGACTGCCGTGACGCCGCCCGACTGGGCATAGAAGGCATTTCTCGGGGCCATGCGTTTCTCCACAGGAGGTTCGGCGCGGATTCTAACGCCGCGCGGCGCGCTGCCGTTGCGCGTAGACGCTGCCCGAGAGCAGGAACGCCGTCATGAGCCAGAACACCGGCCCCATGCCGAGCGCGGCGAGCGCGCCGAAAGCGAGCGGTAGCAGGGTGTGGCTGGCGTTGAGCAGCGTGGTGCGCACCCCGACCACTTCGCCCTGCCGCCCGGCCGGCGACGCCGCGTAGAGCAGCGCCATGATCATCGGCTGCGCGCAGCCCAGACCGATGCCGAGCAGGAACGAAAGCGCCATCAGCAGCGGCACCTGGTTCACCAGCGGGAACAGCGCATAGGCGCTGCCGGCGATCGTCATGGCGGCGGTCACCACGGTCCATTCGCGCAGGCGGCGTGCGATCACCGGCATCAGCAGCCGGACGGTGAACGTGGCGGCGGCGAACGAGCCCATGATGACGCCGATCGTCGTGGCACGCAGGCCGATGGCGGAACCGAAGATCGGCATCACGAAGGTGTACAGGTCCCAGCCCATGGCGAGCAGCCCGCTGGCGATGAACGCGCCGCGCAGGCGCGGCTCGCGCAGCAGGTCCGCGATGCGGCGTTGGCCGCCTTCGACGCGCGGCCCGTGCCGGTGCGGCATCGCATGCCGGTAGAGGTAGAGCAGCATCAGGCCCGCTGCGGGGAACGCCGCCAGCAGCAGGAAAGTCGGCCTGTGGCCCGCCGCGTCGATGGACAATCCCGTGAGCAGCGGGCCACAGAAGCCGCTGATCGAGAAGGCGAGCGAGAACCAGCTGAAGTTCACCGCGCGGTCGGCCGGCGTGCCCATCGAGCCGACCGCATGATTCAGCGAGACATGGACCACCATGAACGCGGTGCCGATGAGCGTCGCGGCGACGAACAACCCCGGCAGCGCAGGCCAGGCGTACGGCAATGCAAGGCC
>SCUH01000217.1 GCA_004298295.1 Betaproteobacteria bacterium
GCCGGGATGCAGGAACGGATCGCCGTGCGCGCGATGGCGGTAATGGCACATCAGGGTGCCCATCGAGCGCTGCGGATGGTAGTACTCGCGTTGCGAAAAGCCGTAGTCGATGACGAGGATCGCGCCACGCTCGAGGGCCGCGCCGAGCGAGCGCAGCCAGGCCGGCGCCGCCAGCGACAGCTCGCTTTCGTAGCGCCCGGAGGGCGGCAGCTCGATCTCGATCTCGCCCGCGTGCGCCGCCTGCTCGCCCTCGGCGGGACGCTCGCACCACGCCAGCTGCCCTTCGTTGAGACATACGCCGCGTTCGGCGATGCCGCGACGCGTCCAGGCCATGGCGTGAACGGGCATCGCATCGGCCACTTCGTTGGCAAGCATGACGCCGCGAAAGCGCCCGGGCAGGCGGTCGATCCACTGCGCGCGCGCGCCCAGGCGCTCGCGCTGGCGCTCGCGCAGTGCGCGGCTGGTCTCAAGGATCAGGTAGGTCGGCGCCCCGGCACCGAGGCGCACGAGCTCGTCGCACAGCTGGGCGGCGAGTGCGCCGCTGCCGGCGCCGAATTCCAGTATGGCATCGCCCGGCCGCAGCAGCGCGGCGACCTGGCGCGCCAGGGTGCGACCGAAGAGCGGCGAAAGCTCGGGCGCCGTGACGAAGTCGCCCGCGCGACCCAGCTGTGCGGCGCCGGCGGCGTAGTAGCCCAGTTGCGGCTCGTACAGCGCCAGCTGCATGTAGCGCGCGAACGACATCCAGTTGCCGCAAGCCTGCAGTTCCTGCGCGATGCGCTCGGCGAGCGCGTGGCTGGCACGCAGCGCGGCAGCGTCCGGTGTCGGCAGTTCGAGGCGGCGCATGGCTGGGGTCGCGCGCTCAATTTACCCTAGAATCGCAGCCACCATGGACGACTTGCTGCAGGGCAAAGTGGCGCTCGTGACGGGCGCGGCCCGCCGTGTCGGCGCGGCCATTGTGCGCCGCCTGCACGCGAGCGGCGCCAACGTCGTGGTCCACTATCGCGGCGCCGAGCACGAGGCGATGCAGCTCGAAACGGAGCTGAACGCCGTTCGCAAGGGGAGCGCGCTGCGCCTGAAAGGGGATCTGCTGGCGCCGATCGCGCCGCAGGCCCTGGTAGGCGCGGCGCTGCAGCGCTGGAGCCGGCTCGACCTGCTGGTGAATAATGCCTCGACCTTCTACGCCACGGCGGTGGGCGAGATCGAGTCGGCGCAATGGGAGGAGCTGATCGGCTCGAACCTGCGCGCTCCGCTGTTCCTCGCGCAGACTGCGGCGCCGCACCTCGCCGCGACGCGCGGCTCGATCGTCAACATCGTCGACATCCATGCCGAGCGGCCGTTGAAGGGGTACGTGCTGTACAGCGTGGCCAAAGCGGGCCTGGCTGCGCTCACGCGCGCGCTGGCACTGGAGCTTGCGCCGGAGGTGCGCGTCAACGCGGTGGCGCCGGGCGCCATCGCCTGGCCCGAGGACGGGCAGTTCGAACCGCGCGAGCGCGAGCGCATCGTCGCCACGACGCCTCTGCGGCGCACCGGCACGCCCGAGGACGTCGCGCAGGCGGTGCACTATCTCGCGACGGCGCCGTTCGTCAACGGACACCTGCTTGCGGTCGACGGCGGGCGTTCGCTCTCGCTGTGATGAGCGCGGCGCGCAAGCTCGAGTACGAAGCCAACAAGCTCGCCAAGCGCCTGCGGCGACAGGTCGGCGAGGCGATCGCGGACTTCGGCCTGATCGCAGATGGCGATCGCGTCATGGTGTGCCTCTCGGGCGGCAAGGACAGCTATGGCTTGCTCGATGTCCTGCTCGCGTTGCGCGACAAGGCGCCGGTGCGCTTCGAGCTGGTCGCGGTCAATCTCGACCAGAAGCAGCCGGGTTTCCCGGCGCAGGTGCTGCCGTCGTACCTGGCCGGCCGGGGCGTGCCGTTTCGCATCGTCGAGCAGGACACCTATTCGGTGGTGAAACGCGTGCTGCCCGAGGGCAAGACCACCTGTT
Organism: Betaproteobacteria bacterium; assembly: GCA_004298295.1. Lineage (GTDB taxonomy): Bacteria > Pseudomonadota > Gammaproteobacteria > Burkholderiales > SG8-39 > 2-02-FULL-66-14. The sequence goes on from SCUH01000217.1 coordinate 1,988, forward strand.
CGCTCTGCTCGCGCCTGCGCCGCGGGGTGCTGTATCGCGTCGCGGGCGAGCTCGGGGCGACCAAGATCGCGCTGGGCCACCATCGCGACGATGTACTGGCGACGTTCTTCCTCAACCTGTTCCACGGCGGCCAGCTGAAGGCGATGCCGGCAAAGCTGGTCTCCGATGACGGTCGCTACGTGGTCATCCGCCCGCTCGTCTACGCGCGCGAGGACGATCTGCAGGCGTACGCCGAGCTCAGGCAGTTTCCGATCATCCCGTGCAACCTGTGCGGCTCGCAGGAGAACCTGCAACGCAAGGTGGTGCGCGAAATGCTGCGCGAGTGGGAGCGGCGCCATCCGGGACGCGTCGAATCCATCGCGCGCGCCCTCACCGAAGTGCGTCCTTCGCACCTCATGGACCGCATGCTGTTCGATTTCGCCGGCCTGAAGGCCACGGGCGCCGCCGTCGCCGAGGAACTTCGCGAGCCGTTGCTTGCCGAAGACTAGGTGCGCAGACGTAGCTCGAAACGGTTGGCGGGCGTCGCTCTGACCGTGGCAGCGGCGGTGCTCGTGTCCGTCCATGCGGGGCGGGCCGGCGCGCAGGACTGGCGAAGCGCGAGCCGCGAGCCGGTCGGGCTCGCGCCCGATCCGGCCCTGCACCGGGAGCCGATCGTCCAGGTCTACGGCGCGCGCACCTGGGGCTGGCGCGGCCGCTTCGGCAGCCATACCTGGATCGCGGTGAAACCGGCCGCGGCCGAGGCTTACACGGTGTACGAGGTGATCGGCTGGAAGCTGCGCTGGAGCGACAGCGCGCTGTCGGTGACGCAGCGCGAGCCGGATGCGCGCTGGTACGGCAACGCCCCGCAATTGCTGGCGGAGCAGCGCGGCGCGGGCACGGCCGAGCTGATTGCGCGGATCGAAAAGGCGGTGAGCGAGTACCCCCATGCGCGCGAGTATTCGGCGTGGCCGGGCCCGAACTCGAACACTTTCACCGCCTGGGTGGCGCGCGCGGTGCCGGAACTGAAGGTGGACTTTCCGCCCACCGCGATCGGCAAGGACTATCTGGCGGACCGGGTGCTCGATTCGGCGCCGAGCGGCAGCGGCTTTCAGTTCTCGCTCAAGGGGCTGCTTGCGCTCACCGCCAGCGGGGTCGAGGGCCTTGAGCTCAGTGTTCTGGGCCTGACGTTCGGGATCCATCCTTTTGACCCCGCGTTGAAGCTTCCGGTGGTCGGCCGACTCGGACCCATGCGCTAACCGCCGGGGACGCGTCAGAATTCCGGCTTGTCAAATTTAGATTGACGTCATAAACTCTGCGCCTGGATGGACTGCGCGCAGCGACTGGTCGACATTTTTGGCAGCCAAGCCGAGGTGGCGCGCGCCTTTCAGCTCGACCGGGCGGTGGTCAACAACTGGGTGAAGTCTGGCTACGTGCCGGCGCGCTGGGCCGCCGAGGTCGAGCGCGTCACCGACGGTCGCGTCACCGCAGCCGAGGTGCTGGCGGACGCCAACGCCAAGAAACCCGTCAAAGTGAAATCCAGGTCCGTGGACGCCTTCCCCGGGCCGGCCTTCGGGAGTGATCTCATGAACAAGTTCGCGCCGGCAAAGCGCATCCAGTCTTTCCATCCCCCGCAGCGCACCCTCATGGGCCCGGGGCCCACCGAGATCCACCCGCGCGTGCTCACCACCATGAGCCAGCCGGCGATCGGCTACCTCGATCCCGTGTTCGTCGAGATGATGGAGGAGCTGAAGTCGCTCCTGCGCTACGTCTACCAGACGAAGAACCCGCTCACCTTCCCCATCTCGGGGCCAGGGTCGGTCGGCATGGAGTATTGCTTCGTCAATCTGGTGGCGCCGGGCGACAAGGTCGTCGTGTGCCAGAACGGCGTGTTCGGCGGCCGCATGCTGGAAAACGTGGTGCGCTGCGGTGGCGTGCCGGTGCTGGTCGAGGATCGCTGGGGCGAGCCGGTCGACCCGCAGAAGCTGGAGGACGCGCTGAAGCGGCACCCGGACGCGAAGATCGTCGCCTTCGTCCATGCCGAGACCTCCACGGGCTGCCAGTCGGACGCGAAGCTCCTGACGCAGATCGCACATCGGCACGGCGCGCTGGTGATCGTCGATGCCGTGACCTCGCTCGGCGGCACGCCGGTCAAGGTCGACGAGTGGGAGATCGATGCGATCTACTCGGCGAGCCAGAAGTGCCTGTCGTGCACGCCGGGGCTCTCGCCCGTGTCGTTCTCCGAGCGCGTGGTCGAGCGCGTGCAAAAGCGCAAGGACAAGATCCACAGCTGGTTCATGGACATGAACCTGCTGCTCGGCTACTGGGGCGCAACCACGCGCACCTACCACCACACGGCGCCGACGAATGCGCTCTTCGCCCTGCACGAAGCGCTGCTGCTGATCCGCGAGGAGGGTCTGGAGAACTCATGGGCGCGCCACCAGCGCCACCATGTCGCGCTCAAGGCGGGGCTGGAAGCGATGGGGCTGAAATATCTGGTCGCGGAAAAGTATCAACTGCCGCAGATGAACGCGGTGCTCTGTCCCGAGGGCGTCGAAGAGGCCGCGGTACGCAAGACGCTGCTCGGCGAATTCGGCCTCGAAATCGGCGCCGGGCTGGGGCCGCTCGCGGGCAAGATCTGGCGGTTCGGGTTGATGGGCTATTCCTGCCGCCCGGACAACGTCATGCTGTGCCTGTCGGCGCTCGGCTCGGTACTCGCCGACATGGGACTGCCGGTGCACGTCGGCGACGCGGAAGCCGCGGCGCACGGCGCCTACGCGCAGATGCACGCGCGCGACGCGCAGCGCAAGAAACGCGCCGCCTGAAGCCGTAGTAGGCTCGCGCGCGTGGATACGCTGACCCACGCGCTCTCGGGCGCCTTGGTTGCGAGGCTCACGGCGGGGCGCGAGGCGCCGCCGCGCACGATCCCGCGGCGTGTGGCCGCAGGCTTTTTCGCCTGCGCGTTTCCCGATCTCGATTTCGTCGTCGGCTGGCTCGGTCCCGTCGAATACCTGTTGCATCATCGCGGCGCGACGCACTCGCTGCTATTGCTGCCGTTCTGGGCGCTCGCTTGCGCGTGGCTGCTGGCGAAGGTGTTGCGTGAACCCGGCGGCTGGCGCGCGCTCTACGGCGCGTGCGCCTGGGGCATCGGTGCGCATATCGCCGGCGACTTGATCACGAGTTACGGCACGATCATCTTTGCGCCGGTATCGGACGCGCGCTTTTCCTGGGGTACCACATTCATCATTGATCTGTGGTTCTCGGGAATCATCGTCCTCGGGCTTGCCACCTCGGCGCTCTGGCGCCGCACGCGAGTTCCGGCGGCGGCAGCGGTTGCGCTCGTTGTTGTCTACGTCGGGTTCCAGGCGCTGCTTAGGGACCGGGTGCTCGAATTTGGGCGCGACTACGCGCAGGCGCGCGGGATGCGCGATGTGCAGATCGAGGCCTATCCGCGGCCGGTATCGCCGTTCAACTGGACCGTGTTCGTGAGCGATGAGCGCGAGCATCGCTTCGCGCACGTCAATCTGGTGCGTGAGGCGCCGCGCCGCCATCAGTCCGGCGATGGATTCGTCGCCAAGCTCGACGCGCCGTACCAGCCGCTCGCCGCGGCGCGCTGGGAATCGCGCCGCCGCTACGGCCGCAATGCTGCCGAGGAGGCGCTGGGCCGCGCCGCGTGGGAGTCTCCCGCGCTCGGTTTCCTGCGCTGGTTCGCCGAGCGGCCCGCGCTCGAGGCCGTCACCGAAGGCTCGACCTGCGTCTGGTTCATCGACCTGCGATTCGTCACCCCGGGGCGCGACTGGCTGCCGTTTCGCTTCGGCGCCTGCCGGGCTCAGCCGCAGGCGCCGTGGCAGGCCTACCGACGCCTGGACGAGGCCGTGCGCATGCCGATTCGCTAGACGGCATCCGCGCGCCCGCGCCGCAGTATCGCGACCTTGGTCTGAGTCCGAATCGACCAAGTGCCAAGTGCATTTCGCGCCGAAGCGGAGGATCGTGCGCGGACTCGGGGGGAGGACCGGCTTGCCGCGATGGCGCGTTTCTGAGACGGCAGCGCGTTGCGCCACAGTGGCGCGCGCTGCGCTGATCATCGCGCTCGGCGCCTGCGGCCAGGCCCCGGTCAAGCTGCCGGATTCCCACCTCCTGCTCGAAGCCGCCCGCAGCGAGGAGCCGATTCCGGAACCGGTGCAGCTCGCCCCGCTGCTGCCGCCACCGAAGCCCGCGCCGCGCCCCGAAACCTATACCGTCGTGGTGCATAACGTCCGCGTTCAGGACCTGCTGTTCGCGCTGGCGCGCGATGCGCGATTCAACGTCGACATCCATCCCGGCGTCAACGGCAGCGTCACGCTCAACGCCATCGACCAGACGCTGCCGCAGCTGCTCGGCCGGATCGCAAGGCAGGTCGACATGCGCTACGAGATGGAGGGCGAAACGCTGACCGTGATGCGCGATACGCCGTACCTGCGCATCTACCGCGTCGACTACGTCAACCTGTCGCGCGATGCGCGCAGCGTCGCCAACCTGGCGACCCAGGTGAGCGGCGTATCCGGCAGCGGCACGAGCGGCGGCAGCGCCGGAACGGCGCAGAACAATTCGACCGCGGTCGTCAGCACGCTGTCGGCGAACCGGTTCTGGGACACGCTGGTGGCCAACGTGAGGGACCTGCTGCGCGAGACCGACAAGACGGTGCCGCTCGGCGCGGCGCCCGCGCCAGCCGCGCCGGCCGTGCCGGGGGCGCAGCCCCAGGCGCCGCCCCCGGGCATCGAGTTCCGCGAAGCGGCCTCGGTGATCGCCAACGCGGAGGCCGGCGTGCTCAGCATCCGCGCCACTTCGCGCCAGCACGAAAGGGTGCAGGAATTTCTCGATCTGGTGCTCGCGAACGCCAAGCGCCAGGTGCTGATCGAAGCCACGATCGCGGAGGTTCAGCTCAACAACCAGTACCAGCGCGGCATCGACTGGTCGCGGCTGCGCACCGGCGGCGCGGGATTCCAGGTGCAGCAGTCTTCCGCCGCGACGCCTGCGGGGGTCAGCACGGGGGCCTTCGTGTTCGGCTACGCCACACGGGGACTCAATTTCACCTCCGCCATGCGGTTGCTCGAATCGTTCGGCGACGTGCGCGTGCTCTCCAGCCCGAAGATCAGCGTGCTCAACAATCAGACGGCGATCCTCAAGGTCGTGGACAACCTCGTCTATTTCACGGTTCAGGCCAGCACCACCACCGCGGCCAACAGCCCGGCGGTGACCACTTTCACCACCACCGTGAATTCAGTGCCCGTCGGTTTCATCATGAGCGTGGTGCCGCAGATCAGCGATTCGGCCACGGTGCTGCTCAATCTGCGGCCGACGATCTCGCGCAAGCTCGCCGATATTGCGGACCCCAACCCTTCGCTCGCGAATCCGTGCGGCGTCGGCGTGCAGAACTGCGCGACGCCGGCGATTTCCAGTCTCATCCCGGTGATCCAGACGCGCGAACTGGAATCGGTGCTGCGCGTGCAGAGTGGACAGATCGCAATGCTGGGCGGGCTGATGCAGGATGCAGTCTCCAGCGTCGAGGACACGGTTCCCGGACTGCGACAGGTCCCCGGCCTCGGCGCCTTGCTGGCGCAGCGCAAGGACGTGAATCAGAAGACCGAGCTGGTCATTTTTCTGCGGCCCACGGTGATTCGCGATGCGAGCGTCGAGGGCGATTACCGGCCGTTTCGCCAATGGCTGCCCGCAGCCGACTACCTTTCCAAGCCGAATCCGGTGCGCGCCGATTCGGCCGGGCGGTGACATGAGCGTAATGCTGGAAGCGCTGCGCAAGGCGGAGAAGCAGTCGCGGCGGGCAACCGCGGCCGCGGGCGCGACGATCGGAACGGATAAGGTGGACGCGCTGCGCGAGCCTCTGCAGCCCGAGGAAGCGGCGCACGCTGCTGGCGCAGCGACGGAACTTGCCCTGGAGCCGGCGCCTGAGCTCGCGCCCCATGCAGCGCTCGAGCCGGAGCACGGACGCGACGCAAACGCCCGCTCGGTCGCAGAACCCGTTGCGGCGAAGCGCGGCACGGCGCCACGATGGGTCGGCGAGGACGCTCGCCGGCCGTTCCGGCTCGTGCTCGGTTTGCTGGGCGCTGGCGCTGCCGGCGCCATCGCGTACTTCTGGATCCAGCTGCAGCCAGGACCCGCGGCGACCGGCGTCGTGCCGGCTCAACCCGTGCGCGCTCAGGCACTCCAGTCGGCGCCACCTCCGCCGGCAAGTCCCGCGATCCCAGGCCTGCCGGACCTCGCATCGGTTCGAACCACGGAACCGGTCGCGGTCGCATCTCGCAGCTCGGCGGCGCCCACGCCGCCCGTGCGCGCCTCGGCTGCTGCAATCGCCGCGCCGCCGAAGGTGCAGGCGGCGCCGGCGCCGGAATGGGTGGAAATCGCCCATATCCCGATCCAGGTGCAGTCGGGATACCGCGCCTTGCAGGCCGGGGAGCTTGATGCCGCGCGCATTGCTTACGAGCAGGCGTTGCGCGAGGAGCCTGGCAATCGCGATGCCCTGCTCGGCATGGCGGCGCTCGAAATCCAGGCGCGGCGTTACGACCAGGCGGAGGCGCGCTATCGAACCCTGCTCCGATCGTCGTCGCGCGACCCCTATGCCCTCGCCGGGTTGCTGGCGCTGCGCGGCAGTGACGTGGATCCGGTGCAAGCCGAGAGCAGCCTCAAGAACCTGCTGGCGGCAAACCCGGACGCCGTCCCGCTGCACTTCGCGCTGGGCAACCAGTTCGCCCGGCAGGGGCGCTGGGCGGAAGCACAACTGGCGTATGTCCGGGCGCTCGCAGCGGACCCCGGCAATCCGGACGTCGCCTTCAACCTCGCGATCAGTCTGGACCGGCTGCGCCAGTACGACGAGGCGGTGAAGCACTACGAGCGTGCACTCGAGCTGGCCGCGGGGCGTGCCGCCGGTTTTTCGCCGGAAATCGCGCGCTTGCGCCTGCAGCAAATGGCGCGCTGAGCGGCTTCTTCAGAACTGATGATGCCGGACCTGCGGCTCAAGCGACCCATCGGCGAGGTCCTGATCGACCAGGGCCTCGTCAGTGGCGATCAGGTTCGCATCGCGCTGCTCGAGCAGATGAAATCGCGCCGGCCCGTGGGGCGGTTGATGGTGGAGCTCGGTTTCGTCGCCGAGCCCGTGTTGCGCGACGCACTCGCGGCAACGCTCGGCTTGCAGCCCGTCGATCTGGCGCAGGTGATCGTCGAGCCGGCGGCCCTGAAGCTGCTGCCGCACGAGCTGGCGCGGCGCTACCGCGTGTTCCCGCTGTCATACGACGCCGCGACTCGCAAGCTCATTGCCGCATTTGCCGACGCGCGCGACCTGGTCGCCTTCGACCGCCTGCGCGCCCATCTGGGCGCCGAGGTGCAGATCGAGCCGCGCCTGGCGGGCGATGACGAGATCGAACGGGCCATCGAGCACCATTACGGCCACGAGCTGTCGATCGACGGCATCTTGCGGGAGATCGAGACCGGCGAGATCGACCGGACTTCGACGGCCGCGGGCGAGGCGTACTCGCAGCCGGTCATTCGCCTCGTCGCGGCGCTGCTGGCGGACGCCGTCGAGCGCGGCGCCTCCGATCTGCACTTCGAGCCGGAGCAGAATTTCCTGCGCATCCGCTATCGCATCGATGGCGTGCTGCGCCCGGTGCGCAGCCTGCACCCGAGCTTCTGGCCGGCCATGGCGGTGCGGCTGAAGGTGATGGCGGCGATGAACATCGCCGAAAGCCGCGCGCCCCAGGACGGCCGCATCTCGACGACCCTCTCGGGGCGGAGGGTGGATTTTCGCGTCGCCAGCCTGCCGACGACGCACGGCGAGAACTTCGTGCTGCGGGTTCTCGATCGGCAAAAGGGCGTGGTGGCGCTCGAGCAGCTCGGCCTGCAGGAAGTGCAGCTCGAATTGCTCCGGCGCATGATGGCGCGCCCGGAGGGAATCATCCTCATCACGGGTCCGACCGGCAGCGGCAAGACGACGACGCTTTACTCGATCCTCAGCCACCTCAACGCCGAGGGCGTCAACATCATGACGCTCGAAGACCCGGTCGAGTATCCGATGCCATCGATTCGCCAGACCTCGGTGAGCGAGGCCTCCAAGATCGATTTTGCCAGCGGCGTGCGCGCGATCATGCGGCAGGATCCCGACGTGATCCTGGTCGGAGAGATCCGCGACGAGGAAACCGCGGAGATGGCGTTTCGTGCCGCCATGACCGGCCATCAGGTCTACTCGACCCTGCACACGCATTCCGCAGCGGGTGCCATCCCTCGACTGCTCGACATCGGCATCGTTCCGGACATCCTGACCGGAAACATTATCGGCATCGTCGCGCAGCGTCTGGTGCGCCGGCTTTGCCCTTGCTGCCGCCAGCCGTACGGGCTGCAGGAGGCCGACTGCCGGCTGCTCGGCATCGCCCCGGACGAGCCCCGTCGCGGCTTTCGCGCCATGGGCTGCGAGCGCTGCGACTACCAGGGCTACCGGGGCCGCGCGGCGATCATGGAAATCCTGCACATCGACGAGACACTGGACGAAATGATCGCGCGCCGCGCCACGGCGCGCGAGCTTGCCGCTGCGGCCCGGGTGAAGGGCTTTCGCAGCCTCGCGGACGACGGCGCCCGTCTGGTGTGCAGTGGCGTCACGAGCCTGGAAGAACTGGCTCGGGTCGTGGACCTGACGGCACGCATGGCCTAGGCGATAACGCCACCGTGCGTGCGCCCGAAATGGAGGCGTGCCGATGCCGCTGTATTCCTACAAGGCGATCGACGCATCAGGCCGGGCGGCGCTCGGGTGTCTTGAAGCGCAGAACCTGCTCGATCTGGAGCATCGCCTGGCGCGGATGGGGCTTGATCTGGTTACCGGCGCCCCCGGCGGATCGGCCGCAGGGGCGTCGCGCCGCCGCAAGGTCGGGCGCCGGGACCTGATCAATTTCTGTTTTCACCTGGAGCAGCTGACGAAAGCCGGGATCCCGCTGATCGAGGGGCTCGCCGACTTGCGCGACAGCGTCGAAACCCAGCGCCTGCGTGAAGTGCTCGCCAGCCTGATCGAGTCGATCCAGGGCGGAAAGGATTTCTCGCAGTCGCTGGCTGCGCATCCGGACGTGTTCGGCGCAGTCTTCGTCAGCCTGGTGCGCTCGGGCGAGCATGCGGGCAGGCTGCCGGAAGTGCTGAGCAATCTCGCCGGGCAGCTGCGCTGGGAGGACGAACTCGCGGCGCAGACCCGCAAGCTGATGCTGTATCCGGCGTTCGTCGGCACCCTGGTGCTGGCGGTAACGCTGTTTCTCTTGATCTACCTCGTGCCGCAGATGGCCACTTTCATCCGCAACCTCGGCCAGGAGGTGCCGTTGCAGACCCGCATCCTGCTCCGGGCCTCCGAATTGTGCGTCGGCTATGGGTGGGTGGCGGCCGGTTTCGCCGTTGCGCTCGCGGGTGCAGCGCGCGCGCTGGTGCGCAGCGACGGTCGATTCGGCTACGCCCTGGACCGCTGCAAGATCTCGCTGCCGCTGATCGGTCCGATCCTGCGCAAGATCATCCTGGCGCGCTTCGCCTCCAGCTTTGCGCTAATGTACGCCTCGGGGATCATGGTGCTCGAGGCGATGCGTTACACCGAGGCGATCATGGGAAACAGGCCGCTGCAGGGTGCGCTGCGCGCCGCCGGTCAGCGTGTCGCCGAAGGCGCGGGTCTGGCGAGCGCCTTCGCGGACGCGGAATTGTTCCCGCCGCTCGTGGTCCGCATGTTGCGCATCGGCGAGCATACGGGCGCCCTCGACACGGCGCTGCGCAACGTGAGCTACTTCTACAACCGGGAAGTGCGCGAGGCCATCGACAGGCTGCAGTCGATGATCGAGCCGGTGCTGACGGTGGCCCTCGGCGCGATCCTCGCCTGGGTCATGCTGGCAGTGCTCGGCCCGGTGTATAACACCATCTCGGTCGTGAAGCTGTAGCATCGGCAGCCTTGGGGCGTGCGTCCCGGAGCGGGTCGCGGGCGCCCGGCCCGAAAGGCGTTTGCAGACACTGAGCGGAGGACGCGAAGCGCAATGAACGAAGAAGAAATCGCCCATTTCTTGAAGACGCAGCCGCAATTCTTCGACCGCCACCCGGAGCTGCTCGAGTCGATCCTCGTGCCGCATCCGCATAGCGGCCGGGCAATCCCGCTCGCCGAGCGCCAGATCCTCGGTCTGCGCGACAAGGTCAGGCTGATCGAGGGCCGGCTCAGCGAGCTGATCCGCTATGGCGAGGACAACGACGCCATCAGCGAGAAAGTGCATCGCCTGTCGCTCGCGCTGCTGGCGGCGCGCGATTTTCCTGCCAGCGTGCAGACGCTGTACTTTCACTTGCGCGAAGACTTTGCCGTGCCGCACGTCGCGCTGCGGCTGTGGGGCAAGGCGCTTCCGGCCGGGACCCTGGAAGGCGCGGAAGTCGAGTCTGCCTTGCGCGATCGTGCCGAGAGCATGGCCGGACCGCAGTGCGGCGGCGCCGCAGCCAGTCCGTTTCTGGACTGGTTTGGCGGCGCCCAGGGACACGTGCGCTCGCTCGCCCTGGTGCCCCTCGGCCAGACACGCGCCTTCGGATTGCTTGCGCTGGGCAGCGAAGACCCGCAGCGTTTCTACGCGGAGATGGGGACGTTGTTCCTGCGGCGGATCGGCGAGCTCGCGGCGGCGGCGCTCGGCGCGCGCCTCTGAAACGGGCCCCGGTGGCTGCTAAAGCCGCGGCGGTCCGCGGCGACCAAGCGCTGGTCGCGGATTATCTCGACACGCTCCGCCACCAGCGGCGGCTCGCCGCAGGAACCCTCGCCAGCTACCGGCACGCGCTTGAGCTGTTGCTGGCGCTCAGCGGCGGCGCGCGCCTGATGTCGCTCGAGCCGGCTCAGGTGAGACGGCATGTGGCGCAGTTGCATGCGCGCGGTTTGTCGGGGCGCACCCTGGCGAAGATCCTTTCGGCGTGGCGCGGGCTGTATCGCTGGCTGGCGCGCCACCGCGATCTGCGCGCCAACCCGGTACAGGGCGTGCGCGCCCCGCGGGTTTCGCGCCCGCTGCCGAGGGTGCTTTCGGTGGAGCAGGCGCAGCGGCTGCTTGACGCAGAACCCGGCGAGCGGGTCGCCCCCACGCGCGATCTGGCGATGTTCGAGCTGATGTATTCCTCGGGTCTGAGGCTGGCGGAACTGGTGTCGCTCAACGTCGACGATGGCCGCCTCGACCTGCGCGAAGCGCAGGTGACCGTCACTGGCAAGGGCGGCAGAACCCGGAGCGTTCCGGTCGGCGCCAAGGCGCGCGCGGCGCTGCAGCGCTGGCTCGGCGCGCGCGCCGGGCTTGCGCGGCCGCAGGAACCGGCGTTATTCGTCGGTGCGCGCGGCCGCAGGATTTCGCCGTCGGTCGTCAACCTGAGGCTCAAGGCGCTGGCGCAGAGCCAGGGGCTGGATGCGTCGATCCATCCGCACATGCTGCGGCATTCGTTCGCGACCCACGTGCTGCAGTCGTCACAGGACCTGCGCGCCGTGCAGGAGATGCTGGGCCACTCCAGCATCTCGACCACGCAGGTGTATACGCACCTCGATTTCCAGGCACTGGCGAAGGTGTACGACGCCGCGCATCCGCGGGCGCGGCGAAAGTGAACGCGTCCTTCATACTGAAGGCTGGACGGGAGAAGTCGCTGCGCCGGCGGCATCCCTGGATCTTCTCGGGGGCGCTCGAGCGCATCGAGGGTACCCCCGAAAGCGGCGACACGGTCGCTGTCCGGTCCTCCGACGGCAGGACCCTTGCGCTCGCCGCGTGGAGCCCGGCCTCGCAGATCCGCGCGAGGGTCTGGAGTTTCGATCCGCAGGCGCGCATCGACGCGGAGTTCTTCCGCGGCCGGGTCGCGCAGGCAGTGGCGCTGCGCAAGGCACTTCCGGCGGCACGCCACAGCAATGCGTTGCGACTGGTGCATGCGGAGTCCGACGGCCTGCCGGGCGTTGTCGTGGATCGCTATACGGACGTACTGGTCGCGCAGTTCCTCTCCGCAGGCGCCGAGCGTTGGCGCGAGCCGATCCTCGATGCGCTTGTGGAAGCGACGGGCTGCGAGGCCATCTATGAGCGTTCGGACGCCGAAGTGCGGGTGCTCGAAGGGCTGGCGCCGCGGACCGGGTTCGCGCGCGGCGACCGCAGCGCCGCGCGCTGCGCGATCGTGGAGCACGGAATCCATTTCCGCGTCGATGTCGAGCAGGGGCAGAAGACCGGTTTCTTCCTCGATCAGCGCGAAAACCGGCAGCGGGTGCGCGCGCTGGCCGCAGGGCGCGACGTGCTCGATTGTTTCTGCTACACCGGCGGTTTCGCGATCGCGGCGCTCGCCGGAGGGGCGAGGCAGGTGCTCGCGCTGGACAGTTCCGCTGCGGCGCTGGGAATCGCGCGTGAGAATCTGTCTGCGAATCCGTTCCCATCCGAGCGGATCGAGTTTCAGCAGGCCAACGTCTTCGAGCACTTGCGGGCGCTTCGCGACCGGGGGGCGACGTTCGATCTCGTGGTGCTCGACCCGCCCAAGTTTGCGCCGACCGCTGCCCACGCGCGCAACGCCGCGCGGGCTTACAAGGACATCAACTTGTTGGCGTTCAAGCTGCTGGCGCGCGGCGGTCTGCTGGCGAGCTTTTCCTGTTCCGGCGGGATTTCGACGGACTTGTTCCAGTCCATTGTCGCCGGCGCGGCGCTCGATGCTGGCGCCGAGGCGAAGATCATCGAGCGCCTGGGCGCTGCACCGGACCACCCGGTGGCGCTCAACTTTCCCGAAGGCGACTACCTGAAGGGTCTGCTGCTGCTGCGCGACTGAGTCTGCGGCGGCGCCTAGCTTGCCAGCCCGCTGTGGTGCGGCCTGCGCTCCTCGAGCGCTTCCGCAAGCTTCGTCAGCAGCCTGCGCTCGGACTCGGTGTGCATTTCATCCTGGGCGAGCAGCTGCAGGAAGCGCTTCGCGAGGGTGTGTTCCTGTTTGCCGATCCGCCCCTGCATGTCGCCCCAGAGCCGCTCGGCGCCTACAAACACTTCCGAATCGGCCGACAGCGCAGCCCCCGCCATCAATGCCACCTGGGCGAATACGAGCCGCGCGAGCTCGAGCTCGTCGAGGTCGAAGGTTTCCAGTTCGCGCCCGAAGCTCAAACGCAGCAGCAAGGACAGCTCGCGATCGCTCGGTGCGAGACGCGCGCGTTCTTCGTACAGCGACGGATTCTCGACAGCGCACAGGCTTTGGTCCAGGCTGAGACTCATGTCCGGCCTCCCGGTTTCGGTAACGGCTCCCCGTCGCACGCGCTTGCTTTTCGAACTCATGGCGCACCCAGAATGCCACCGCGGCATGCAAGGGGTGAGGGAAAATTGCCGCTCTTGCCCTTTGGTACCGGTCTCGCCGGCCGTGAGGTACTTTGGTCGCAGGTCGACCGGAGCAGCGTGCAATTTGTCACGCCCGGCGCGTGACAGATGTCCTGCGCGGCGCGAGCGAGCCGGCCCTGTACAATGCCGCGCTTTCTGACGGAGTCGGCATGGCGCAGCAAGACATGGTGCCCGTAACCATCCTGACCGGGTTCCTCGGCGCCGGCAAGACGACGCTGCTGAACCGCATTCTCAGAGAGGATCACGGCCACCGCATCGCGGTGATCGAAAACGAGTTCGGCGAGATCGGCGTCGACAACGCGATCATCGAGAGCGGCGACGAGCAGATCGTCGAGATGAACAACGGCTGCATCTGCTGCACCGTGCGCGGCGACCTGATCCGCATCCTC
>SCUH01000218.1 GCA_004298295.1 Betaproteobacteria bacterium
TCGGTTTCGCGTTCGGCGCGGGGCTGGAGCGGCTGACGATGCTGCGCTATGGCATCGACGACCTGCGCCTGTTCTTCGACGGCGATCTGCGCTTCCTGCGGCAATTCGCATGATCGTCCCCGAGCATTGGCTGCGCAGCTTCTGCGACCCGCGCGAGGACGCGGCGGCGCTGGCGCACGGGCTCACCATGGCCGGGCTCGAAGTCGAGTCCTGCCATCCGGTGGCGCCGGCGTGCAGCGGCGTGGTCGCGGCGCAGGTGCTTTCCGTAGAGCGGCATCCGGGCGCCGACAGGCTCACCGTGTGCTCGGTGGATGCGGGGCAGGGGCCGCTCCAGGTGGTCTGCGGCGCGCCCAACGTGCGCGCCGGAATGAAGGCGCCGCTTGCCACCGTCGGCGCGCGCCTGCCCGGGGGACTGGAGATCGGGCAGGCCAGGGTGCGGGGCGTCGACAGCCACGGCATGCTCTGCTCGGCGCGCGAGCTCGGTCTGTCCGAGGACCATACGGGTCTGCTGGAACTCGCAGCGGACGCGCCTCCCGGTGCCGACATCCGGCAGCTGCTCGAACTGGATGAGTGCATTTTCGACCTCAAGCTGACGCCCAACCGCGCCGACTGTCTGTCGGTCCTCGGAGTCGCGCGCGAAGTGGCGGCGCTGACGCGCGCGCCGCTCAATGCGCCGCGCATCGGGCCGGTGGCCGCGCGCATTGCGGAGAAGCTGCCCGTCCGGATCGAGGCGCCCGATCTGTGCGGGCGGTTTTCCGGACGTGTGGTGCGCGGCGTGAACGCGGGCGCGGCGACGCCGCAATGGATGAAGCGGCGCCTGGAGCGCTCCGGCCAGCGCCCGATTTCGGCGCTGGTCGACATTTCCAACTACGTCATGCTCGAGCTCGGCCGGCCGTCGCACATCTTCGATCTCGACAAGGTGCATGGCGCTCTGGTGGTGCGTTGGGGCCGCAAGGGCGAATCGGCCGAGCTGCTCAACGGGCAGACCGTCGAGGTGGACGAAGGGGTCGGCGTGATCTCGGACGAGCGCGGCGTGGAGGCGCTCGCCGGAATCATGGGCGGCGAGCCGACCGCGGTAACGCTCGACACGCGCGCCATCTACATCGAGGCCGCATTCTGGTGGCCGCAGGCGGTCGCTGGCCGCTCACGGCGCTTCGGCTTCGCCACCGATGCCGGGCACCGCTTCGAGCGCGGGGTGGATTTCGCCACCACGGTCGAGCACATCGAATATATCACCCGCCTGGTGCTCGACATCTGCGGCGGCGAGCCCGGTCCGATCGACGACACGGTGACGCGACTGCCCGAGCGCAGGCCGGTGCGGATGCGCGTGCCGCGCGCGCAGAAGGTGATCGGGATGGCCGTCACGGCAGAGCAGATGGCGGACGCGTTCGCGCGCCTGGCGCTGCCGGCGGCGCGCCAGGACGATGCCTTTGTGGTGCTGCCGCCCGCGTACCGCTTCGACCTCGAGATCGAGGAAGATCTGATCGAGGAAGTGGCGCGCGTGCACGGCTTCGAGAACATCCCGGCGCATCCGCCGCGGGCGCTGGCGAAGATGACCGCGCCGGCCGAGACGAGCCGCTCGGCACACGCGCTGCGCGAGTGTCTCGCGGCCTGCGATTACCAGGAGACGATCAACTTCGCTTTCGTCGAGCCGCAGTGGGAGGCGGATTTCGCCGGCGAACGCGATCCGATCCGGCTGCTCAATCCGATCGCGAGCCAGCTCGAGGTCATGCGCTCGACGCTGATCGGCTCGCTCGTCGCCAACGTGCGCTTCAATCATGCGCGCAAGCTGTCTCGCATCCGTGTCTTCGAAATCGGCCGCTGCTATCGGCGCGATCCCGCCGTCGACGATGGCGCGCTGCAGGTGGCGGGAGTCGCGCAGCCGGTACGCGTCGCCGCGGCGGCGTTCGGCCCGGCGCTGGAGGAGCAGTGGGGCGCCGCCGCGCGCGCGGTGGATTTCTACGACGTCAAGGCCGATGTCGAAGCCCTGTGTTTCCCTCGCTTGCCGCGCTTCGAGGCGGCCACGCATCCAGCCCTCCATCCCGGGCGCTCCGCGCGCGTGCTGCTGGACGGAGCGCCGATCGGCTGGGTTGGCGAGCTGCATCCTCGCTGGCAGCAGAAGTACGAGCTGCCGCAGCCCCTCGTCGTGTTCGAGCTGGATGCCTCGGCGCTGATGCAGGTGCCTTTGCCAAGGCCGACAGAGCCGCCGCGGTTCCCGGTCGTGGTCCGCGATATCGCCCTGCTGGTGGGCGCCAAAGTGACCGCGCAACAGCTGCTGGACGCCGTGGAAGCCGAAAAACCCGGCATCGTGCGGCAGGTCCGCCTGTTCGACCTTTACTCCGGCCCGAATCTCCCTCCGGGGAGAAAAAGCCTTGCATTTCGGGTAGTTATGCAACATACTGAACGCACCCTCACGGATGCGGAGGCAGACTCGGCGCGCGATGCGCTGGTCGCGCTGTGGGGTCGGCTTTTCGCTGCCAGCCTTCGGACATAAATAGAGAATTCAGGGAGTTGGGATGACTTTGACCAAGGCCGAACTGGCCGACCTGCTATTTGAGAAGGTCGGACTGAACAAGCGCGAGGCCAAGGACATGGT
>SCUH01000021.1 GCA_004298295.1 Betaproteobacteria bacterium
TCTACGAGAACATCGCCTTTGCGCTGCGCGAGCATTACGAGCTGCCCGAGGCGCTGATCCGCGCCCTGGTGCTGATGAAACTGGACGCGGTCGGGCTGCGCGGTGCGCGCGACATGATGCCCGCCGACCTCTCGGGCGGCATGACGCGGCGCGTGGCGCTGGCGCGCGCCATCGCCACCGATCCGATGATGGTGATGTATGACGAGCCGTTCGCGGGTCTCGATCCGATCACGCTCAACGTCATTGCCACGCTGATCCGCAAGCTGAACGATGCGCTCGGCACTACCTCCATCATCGTGACTTACGATGTGTCGGAGGCGCTCGAGGTGGTGGATTACCTGTACGTGATTGCGGACGGCGTGCTGGTCGGGGAGGGCGCGCCGCGCGACGTGCTCGCGTCCGAGGATCCCTACCTCAAACAGTTCCTGCACGCGCTGCCGGACGGGCCGGTGCGCTTTCATTTCCCAAGCCAACCGCTCGCCGAGGACCTGCGCCTGCCGCCAGGCTGATCAGGCCTTGCCGGACTTGGGAATGAACTTCAGCGCCGCGCCGTTGTTGCAGTAGCGCTGCCCGGTCGGCGGCGGGCCGTCGTCGAACACGTGGCCGTGGTGGCCGCCGCAGCGGCTGCAGTGGTACTCGGTGCGCGGCAGGATCAGCTTGAAATCGCGGCTGGTGCCGAACGCCCCGGGGATAGTGGTGAAAAAGCTCGGCCAGCCGGTGCCGCTGTCGAACTTCATCGCCGACGTGAAAACCGGCAGGCCGCAGCCCGCGCAGACGAACACGCCTTCGCGTTTCTCGCGGTCGAGCGGGCTCGTGCCGGCGCGCTCGGTGCCTTCCTCGCGCAGCACGTTGTAGGCGAGCGGTTCGAGGCGCTTGCGCCACTCGTCCTTGCTCAGCTTGAGCGCCTCGGTGGCGGCAGGCACCTGCACGCCGTCGGCGAGCAGCGATTTCCAGTTTGTTTGCAGCGCTTCGACGTCTTTCATGGTCCTCGGAGGGGCGGCGAACCCGCGGCAGGCCAAGGCGGCCAGGGGGGCCGCGGCAAAGGCCTGCAACAGCGTGCGCCGTCTCATGGATAACAGGGTCGGTCGGTTGATTATGGCGGACAGTTAGTCGTGCCGCCGCCGGAAATCTTACTCCGACCCCGATTCAACGACCTCAATGGCCTCCGGCGAGTTCGTGGCCGATCACGGCGCCGAGCACCGAGCCGATCGCCACGCCCGCGACCCGCTCATCGCCGTAGGTGACGCTGCCGCCGATCAAGGCGCCGGCCACCGCACCGGCGAGCGCCCCGCTGGCTCCGTAATCGTAACTGCGGTAGCCGCCATAGGCATAGGCCGGCCGGCCGTAATAGGCCGGCGTCCGATAGGCGTACCTCGGGGGAGCGTAATAGGCCGGCGCCCGATAGGCCGCGACAGGACGGTGGGTGATCACAGCGTACGGGCGCGCGTAGACCGTGACCGGCCTGGGAGCGTAGTACGTGGGCCGGTGGCCCCGATCGGGTGCCCAATGGGAACGATCCGCGAAGGCCGGGGCAGCGGCGCCAAGCGCAGCGCCTGCGGCAGACAGAACGACGATTCTTTTCCACAACATGGCAACCTCCTTGCGTGATGTGCGCAGTCATCTTGACGCATGGGCCCCCTGCCTGTTGACCGATAAAGTGCAAACTGTGTAAGAGTATGTAATTCGCCATCACCCGGGAGGGTTTTTCATGCTTCGTCAGGTCCTTGCTGCATTGCTTCTGGCCTTTGCACCGTTCGCGGCGGCGCAGGACGTCTATCCGACCAAGCCCGTCACGATGATCGTGCCGTTCCCGCCGGGCGGTGTCGCGGACATCGTCGGCCGCCCACTCGCGGCAGCGATGGAAAAAACGCTCAAGCAGCCGGTGGTGGTGGTCAACCGTACGGGCGCGGGCGGCGCGGTGGGCATGGCGGCGGTCGCCAAGGCGGCGCCCGACGGCTACACGATCCTGATGGGACTGTCCTCGATCTCGGTCTTTCCCGTGTCCGATCGCATCAACGGCAAGACGCCGGCCTACGAGATGAAGGACTTTGCGCCGATCGCCCTGG
>SCUH01000022.1 GCA_004298295.1 Betaproteobacteria bacterium
GTCACGCTCGACATCTCCAGGCCCGAGGGCCAGCGCATCGCCCGCGAGCTCGCGGCGCGCTCGCAGGTCCTGATCGAGAACTACAAGGTGGGAACGCTCGAGCGCTACGGGCTCGGCTACGCAGCGCTGCGCAAGGACAATCCCGGCCTGATCTACTGCTCGGTGAGCGGTTTCGGGCAGGACGGCCCGTACGCGCCGCGCCCGGGCTACGACTTCATCTTCCAGGGGATGGGCGGACTGATGTCGATCACGGGTGAACGCGACGGCCATCCGGGCGCCGGGCCGCAGAAAGTCGGCATCGCGATCACCGACGTGCTCACGGGCATGTACGCCAGCGTGGCGATCCTGGGCGCGCTCAATCACCGCGAGCGCACCGGCGAGGGGCAGTACATCGACTGCGCGCTGCTCGACACCCTGGTGGCGTTCAACGCCAACCAGATCGTGAGCTTCTTCTGCTCGGGCCGGATCCCGATCCGCTGGGGCAATGCGCACCCGCAGGTCGTGCCTTACGAGGTGTTCGCGACCGCGGACGGCCACATCATCCTCGCGGTCGGCAACGACAGCCAGTTCGCCAGCTTCTGTCAGGTCGCCGGCTGCGCCGAGCTGGCCGAGGAGCCGCGCTTCAAGACCATGTCGCAGCGCATCGTGCATCGCGCCGAGCTGATTCCGCTCATCGCCGAGGTCATGCGCACGCGCTCCAAGCTGGAGTGGATCGAGACGCTCGAGGCAGCCAACGTCCCCTGCGGTCCGATCAACAACATGAAGGAAGTGTTCGAGGATCCGCAGGTGCGCTACCGCAAGCTGCGCGTCGACATGCCGCACCCGCTCGGCGGCGTGGCGCCGGTGGTGGCGAGCCCGATGCGCCTCTCGCGCACGCCGGTCGAGTACCGGCACGCGCCGCCGCTGCTCGGGCAGCATAACGAGGAGATCTATCGCGCCCTGCTGGGTCGAACCGAAGCCGAACTGGCGCAGCTCAGGGCGGCCGGCATCGTGTGAACGCCGCGGCGGCCACGTGGCGCAACCCGCGGTCGAAGGACCGGGCTATATTTGGCCTTCTTTGAAGGAGACGACGATGAAGCGCTGGAGATGCCTGCTGGCCCAAGCCCTGTTCGGAGTCGCGCTGGTTGCGACCGGTGAAGCGCACGCGCAGTACCCGAACAGGCCGATCAAGTGGATCGTGCCCTACACCCCGGGCGGAATCACCGACATGGTGACCCGGTTGGTGACCAACAAGCTGCAGAGCGCGTTCGGCCAGCCGATCGTCGTCGAGAACCGGCCCGGCGCGAATTCGATCATCGGCGCGGACCTCGGCGCCAAGGCGGCGCCCGACGGCTATACCTTCCTCACCGTGATCGCGGCGCACGCCGCCAATGCGACGCTTTACGCCGGCAAGCTGCCGTTCGATCCGGTGAAGGGCTTCGCACCGGTTTCGCTGGTCGCGATCGCGCCGCTCATCATGACCGCGAACAACAACTTTCCGGTCAAGGACGTGAAGGAACTGATCGAGTACGCGAAGAAGAACCCCGGCAGGATCTCGTTCGGCTCCTCGGGCATCGGCGCTGCCGCGCACCTGACGACGGAACTGTTCAAGCAGACCACCGGCACTTTCATGGTGCACATTCCCTACCGCGGCACGGCGCCCGCGCTGCAGGGCGTGATGTCCGGCGATATCCAGATCCTGGTCGACGTGCCCAGCTCGATGATGCCCCACGTGCGCGGCGGCAAGATCAAGGCGCTGGCGATGTTCTCCGCCAACCGCGTGCCGGGCGCGACGGAAGTCCCGACCATGAAGGAGGCGGGCGGGCCGGCGATCGAGTCCTCAACCTGGGTGGCGTTCCTGGCGCCGGCCAACACGCCGCGCGACATCGTGGCGCGCGTGTCGGCGGAGACCGCCAAGGCGGTCGCCGCGCCGGATATCCGGCAGCGCTTCGAGCAGACCGGCATCATCGGCGCCGGCACGACACCGGAGCAGCTGGCAAAGTTTCTGGACGAGGAGATCGCGCGCTGGGGCAAGGTGATCCGGGCCGCGGGCGTGAAGGCGGACGACTGAGGTGGCGCGCCGCAAGGCCCTGCGCACCGAGATGGGCTGGTCGAGCGCAGAGCGCATCGTGGTCCGCGGCAAGGACCTGCCGCGGGAGATCCTCGGCCACTTCAATCTCGGCGACATGGCGTTTCTCGAGCTCACCGGACGCGCGCCGAGCGCCGGCGAATCGAAGCTGTTCAATGCCATGGTGGTGACGCTGGTCGAGCACGGCATCACGCCGAGCGCGCTCGCCGCGCGCCTCACCTACCTGGGCGCACCGGAAGCGATGCAGGCCGCGGTGGCGGCGGGCCTGTGCGGCCTCGGCAGCGTATTCGTCGGCTCCACCGAAGGCTGCGCCAAGATGCTGTTCGAGGAACTGCCCGACCCGAAGGCGGAGATCGACCTGCAGGCCGCGGCGAAAAGGATCGTCGCCGGGCGCAAGCGCATTCCCGGCCTCGGGCATCCGATCCACAAGCCCGTGGACCCGCGGACGCCGCGGCTTTTCGAGATCGCGCGCGAATGCGGCTTCTACGGGCGCTACTGCGAATTGATCGAGCGCATCGCGGCGGAGAAGAAGCTGCCGCTCAACGCCACCGGGGCGATCGGCGCGCTCGCCTGCGAAATGGGCTTCGACTGGAAAGTCTGCCGCGGCCTGGGGGTGATGGCGCGCGCCGTGGGCCTGGTGGGGCACCTGCTCGAAGAGGCACGCGATCCGCTGGCGCAGGAGCTGTGGTTCCGCGCCGAAGAAGAAGCCACCGCACATCTGAAACCGAAACCATGAACGATCACACCGAATTGCGCGACGCCGTGCGCGCGCTGTGCGCACAGTTCGACTCCGCCTACTGGCAGCGCGTCGACGCGGCGCGCGCCTATCCCGACGAATTCGTCGCCGCCCTCACCCAGGCCGGCTGGCTGGCGGCCTTGATTCCGGAGGAATACGGCGGCTCGGGGCTGAGCCTCGCCGAGGCCACGGTGATCATGGAGGAGGTCAACCATTCCGGCGGCAACTCCTACGTCTGCCACGGCCAGATGTACAACATGAACACGCTGCTGCGCCACGGCTCGGCGGAGCAGAAGCAGAAATTCCTGCCGCGGCTGGCGAGCGGCGAGCTGCGCCTGCAGTCGATGGCCGTCACCGAGCCCTCGGCCGGCACCGACACCACGCGCATCAAGACCAGCGCGGTGCGCAAGGGCGATCGCTACGTGGTCAACGGCCAGAAGGTGTGGACTTCGCGCCTGGAGCACTCCGAGCTGATGATCCTGCTCGCGCGCACCACGCCGCTCGCGGAAGTGGCGAAGAAGGCCGACGGCATGTCGATCTTCCTGGTCGACAAGCGCGCAGCGCTCGGCCAGGGCCTGGTCATGCGGCCAATCCGCAACATGGTGAGCCACGACACGCACGAGCTGTTCTTCGACAACCTCGAGATCCCGGCCGAGAACCTGATCGGCGAGGAAGGCAAGGGCTTTC
>SCUH01000219.1 GCA_004298295.1 Betaproteobacteria bacterium
GCAGCGCATCCCGCGCACGACGAATGCGACGATAGGAAACGACGACATGTCTGTTACCGCTGGGCTTGCCCGCTTCATTCACGCGCTGGACATCGCTGCCGTGCCGCCGGCCGTGGCGGAGAAGACCCGCACCTGCCTGCTGAACGGCTACGGCATCGGCCTCGGGTGTCACGACACGCCTTACGCGCCGGTCGCGCGCAGCGCGGCACTGCGCCTGTACGGCGAGCAGCCGGCCGGCGCCACGCTGCTCGGCGACGGGCGCAGGACCGCGATCGCCGGCGCCGTGCTTGCCAACTCGGCGCTGTTCCACGGGCGGGCGCAGGAAGACACCTGCGGCGCGGCGCACCTGGGCACCGTCATGATTCCGCTGCTCACGGCGTTGATCGAGACCGGAGACTATCCGCTCGCGCGGCTGCTGCCTTCGCTGCTCGCCGGCTACGAGACGGGCGGCTTGCTGGAGAAAACCTACGCCGGCCGCACCACGCCGGGCGGATTCCGGGCATCGCCCGTGTACGGAACGATCGCGGCGGCGGCCGCGGCCGCCAAGCTGATGGACCTGCCCGAGGAACGGATCGCGGCCGCGCTCGCGAATGCAGCGTCGTTCGCCGGCGGCATCCTGCAGTCGTTCACCGACGGCACCGACGAGTGGCGCTACCAGGTCGGGCTGGCCGCGCAGATCGGCCTCACGGCGGCGGAACTCGCGCGCGCCGGATCGGTTTCCGCGCCGCATGCGATCGAGGGCAAGTCGGGGTTCGTGCGCGCCTTCGCGCGCGAGGACTGCGATGCCGGCGCGCTGCTCTCGGGACTGGGCAAGGACTGGGCGGTGTTGCGCGTCACCTTCAAGCCCTACCCGGTGTGCGCATTCAATCAGACCCCGGTCACCGCAGCGCTCGCCCTGAGGGAGAAACTCGGCAGCGCCCGGATCGCCGCGGTGCGCGTCCACATGAATCCCTACGAGACGGGATACGCCGGCATGGATGCGACCGGACCGTTCGACTCGATTTCGGGCACCTTGATGAGCATTCCCTTCTGCATCGCCACCACGCTGCTGCACGGCGCACCCGACATGGCGAGAATGACGACGTACGACGACCGCGAGGTCAACGCGCTGATACCGCGCATCCGTCTGGCGAGCGACGCGGGCGTGCCGTCGCTGTGCTGCCGCATCGAAGTCGACACCGCTGACGCACGCACCGTGATCCAGGACCAGCGCATGACGACGCGCGACTTCGCTTTCGACCGCAAGGGCGTGTCCGCGCTCGTGCGGCGTATCGGCGCCGAGCAGGCCGTCCCGGCGCAGTCCTACGATGCGATCGAGGCGTTCGTCGACGATCTGCCCGGGGGCAGCATTCACGCGGTGCTGCGCGCGTTCACGCTGCTGCCCGCCGCGCGCGCGCCGGCCAAGGCGGCATGACGCCGGCGCTCCGGCTTCTGGAGCTGTACGGCCGCATGGCGACGATCCGCCGCGCCGAGGAGCGGCTCTCGAAGCTGTTCGCCGACGGCGAAGTGCCCGGATTCCTGCACCTGTCGATCGGACAGGAGGCGGTGCCGGTGGGGGTGTGCGCCGCTCTCGAGCCGGGCGACACGGTGGCCTCCACGCATCGCGGCCACGGCCACGCGCTCGCCAAGGGCATGGCGCTCGATGGGTTCTTTGCCGAGATCATGGGGCGCGCGAGCGGCGTCTGCGCGGGGCGGGGCGGCTCGATCCATGTCGCCGACATGAGCATCGGCATGCTGGGCGCCAACGGCATCGTCGGCGGCGGCCTGCCGCTCGCCACGGGGAGCGCGCTCGCGCACCAGGTGAAGGGCCGGCCGAACGTCGCGGTGGCGTTTTTCGGCGACGGCGCGATGGCCGAAGGCGCGCTGCATGAATGCCTGAACCTGGCGAAGCTCTGGAAGTTGCCGCTCGTGTTCGTCTGCGAAAACAACGGCTGGGGCGAATTCTCGCCGCACGAGCGCCAGTTCGCGGCAAAGCTCGCCGCGCTCGGCGCCGCTTTCGCCATTCCGTACGAAGAAGCCGATGGCACGGACGTCGAGGCGGTGGCGGCTGCCGCGCGGCGCCGCGTGGAGCCGGCACGCCGCGGCGAGGGGCCGCAGATTCTGGAATGCCGCACGCCGCGCTGGCGCGGGCACTACGAGGGCGATCCGCAGAAGTATCGCGAGCCCTCGAATCTCGATGCCGCGCGCGGGCAGGATGCGCTGGCGCTGGCCGCGGCGCGGCTCGCCGCGCAGGGCGTGGGCGCCGAGCAGCTCGCCGGGATCGAGCGCGCGATCGCCGAGCGCATCGACGCCGCGGTGGCGGCGGCGCGCGCGGCGGCCGAACCGGATTTCGAAGCCGCGGTGGCCGGCGTGTATGCAGGAGGCCGCGCGCATGCCTGAGACGCGCTACTCCGCGGCGATCAACCGCGCGCTCGCCGATGCGATGTCCGCCGACGAATCGGTGGTGCTGTTCGGCGAGGACGTCGCCGCACCCGGCGGGCCATTCGCCGTGACGCGCGGGCTGCTCGCGAAGTTCGGCCCGCTGCGCGTGCGCGACACGCCGATCTCGGAAGCGGCGATCGCCGGCGCCGCTGCGGGCGCGGCGCTCTCCGGCCTGCGGCCCGTGGTCGAGATCATGTTCATGGACTTCATGACCTTCACCATGGACGCGCTCGTCAACCAGGCGGCCAAGGCGCATTTCATGTTCGGCGGGCAGTGCAGCGTGCCGATGGTGGTGCGCGCCCCGCACGGCGGCGGGCTGAACGCGGGGCCGCAGCATTCGCAATGCCTCGAGGCGTGGTTCGCGCACGTGCCCGGCCTGAAGGTGGTCGTGCCGGGCAATCCGGCCGACGCCTACGGGTTGCTGCGCGCGGCGATCGACGACCCAAATCCCGTGGTGTTCGTCGAGCACAAGGGGCTCTACGGCGCGAAGGGTGAATTGCCCGAGTCACCCGCGCCGGTCGCGATCGGCGCGGCGCGCATCGCGCGCGCCGGGCGGGACGCAACCCTCGTCACCTACGGCGCGGCGGTGGCCTGGTCGCTGCGCGCGGCCGAGGCGCTCGCCGTCGAGGGCATCGAAACCGAGGTCATCGATCTGCGCTCGATCCAGCCTTGGGACGAAGCCGCCGTGCTCGCTTCGGTTGCGCGCACGCGGCGCCTGGTGGTTGCGCACGAAGCGGTAACGGCCTTCGGTGTCGGCGCCGAGATCGCTGCGTGCGCGTCCGAACGCGCCTTCGGGCGGCTGGCCGCGCCGGTGGTGCGCGTGGGCGCGGCGTTCATGCCCGTGCCGTTCGCCCGCTCGCTCGAGCGCGCTTGCCTGCCCGGCGAGGCCGATATCGCCGCGGCGGTACGCCGCTGCATGGCGTACTCACGATGATTGATTCCTGGAGCAGCGGACCTTCACGCATCGCCGCACTGGTACAAGACACCGTTTTGTCGCTACAGGAGATGTGTATGCCATTTTCCAGGCTCGCCTTACTCGCGCTGACACTCGCAATTGCACTCGCGCCGCTCGGATCTCTCGCACAGGCTCAAAGTGGTTTTCCGACCAAGCCGGTCAGGATGATCGTTCCGTTCCCGCCCGGCCAGGCGACCGACATCGTTGCGCGCATGCTGGGCGAAGAACTCACAAGGATCTGGGGGCGACAAGTCGTTATCGACAACCGCGCAGGTGGTGCCACCGTCCCCGGCATGGTGGCAGGGCGGAACGCGCCGGCGGATGGCCACACCATGACCCTGGCCACCAGCAGCTCGCTCGCAGTCAATCCGAGCCTCTACGCGAAGCTGCCTTACGAGCCCGGCGATTTCGCGATGGTGAACGGTGTGTTCATCCAGCCTTGGTTGATCGTCGCGAACTCGACCGCGCCATTCAATACGCTCAAGGACATGGTCGCTGCGGCGAAGAAGGAACCGGGCAAGCTCTCGTGGGGTCATGGCGCACCGGCATTGCAGTTGGCGGGCGAGTATTTCAAGCACCGCGCGGCGATAGATATTGTGGCTGTGCCGTACAAAGGCAGCGGACCCGCGATCACCGATCTGTTCGGCGGGCAGATCCCGCTGCTCGTGGACACCATGGCTTCCGCATTGCCGCATGTCAGAAGCGGCAGGATCAGGGCGCTCGCGGTGATGTCCGCAAAGCGTGTGCCGCAGCTTCCGGATGTGCCCACCGTGGACGAGCTCGGCTACCCGGGCTTCGAGGGCAGCGGTTGGGGCGGGCTTGTTGTGCCCAAGGCCACGCTGACCGAGATCGTGGAAAAAATCGGCTCGGACGTGCGCCGAGTGCTCAACGATCCGGCGATTCAGCGGCGCCTGATCGAGATCGGTTCGGTGCCCGATTCGCGCGGACCGAAGGAGTGGACACGATTCGTGAATGCGGAGATCGTGAAGTGGGCCGAAATCGCGCACCGCGCAAACATCAAGGCGGAGTGAGCAATTCGGCGAGCGCCTGACATCTCCGCACAATGCAATTCTCGAGGACAGACGATATGCCAGCGATACTCATAGACAAGCGCGACGCCGTTACGATCCTCACCATCAACCGCCCGGCGACGCTGAATGCGCTCGACGTGCCGACCATCCTCGAGCTGGAAAGCGCTTTCGATGCGCTCGCTGCCGATGCCGCGGTCCACGTCATCGTCATCACCGGCGCGGGCGAGCGGGCCTTCGTCGCCGGCGGCGACATCGCCGATCTGGACTCGCGCCAGGGACTCGCGCATTACCTCGAATTCGCCGAGGTGATCCATCGCGTGTTCCGCCGCATCGAGAGCTGCGACAAGCCGACCATCGCGGCGGTGAACGGCTGGGCGCTCGGCGGCGGCACCGAGCTCGTGCTCGCGCTCGATCTGCGCATCGCGGCCGACAGCGCGAAATTCGGCTTGCCCGAAATCACCCTGGGACTGTTTCCCGGAGCGGGCGGGACCCAGCGCATCCTGCGCCAGCTGCCCGCGTGCCGCGCGAAGGAACTGATGTTCACGGGCGATCACATCAGCGCGCAGGACGCGCTCGCCATCGGCCTCGTCAACCGCGTCGTGCCGAAGGCGCAGACGCTGGCGGTGGCGCTCGAACTCGCGGCGAAGATCGCAGCCAGGTCGCCGCTCATCCTCAAGCTGCTCAAGCGCACGCTGCGCGAGGGCGGCGAGATGCCGCTGCCGCAGGCGCTCGCCTATGAGCAGGCGATGATCGGCCTGGTGCTCGACAGCGCTGATGCGCACGAGGGCTGCCGCGCCTTCATCGAGAAGCGCAAGGCCGTGTTCACGGGACGCTGAGATGGCTGCGCCGCACCAAATCCTGATGCCCAAGCTCGGGCTCACCATGACCGAGGGCACGGTCACGGAGTGGCCGCTCGCCGAGGGCGCGCAGTTCGCGCCCGGCGACATCTGGCTGGTGGTGGAGAACGACAAGGTGGCCAACGAAATCGAGGCGCCCGGCGCCGGCCGCCTGCTGAAGATTCTCGTGCCGCAGGGCGAGACGGTGCCCGTGGGAACCGTGCTCGCCGAGTGGGAGCCGCAGGCCGGCGCCCGGGAACCGGCACCGGCTGCAGTAGCGGCACCCCCGACGGTGCCGGAGCGCCGCTGGCGCAAGGCGAGCCCGGTCGAGCTCGCCGCGGCGCGCAAGCTCACGGAGTCCAAGCAGACGATTCCGCACTTCTATCTCGCCACCGAGATCGAGCTGGGGCCGCTGCAGGAGCTTCGCGCGCAGCGCAACGCGCGCGGCACGGGCATCAGGATCACCCTCACGCACCTGATCGTCGCGGCCGTGGCCCGCGCCCTTGCGCGCCATCCGGCGGTGAACCGCGTCTGGCAGGACGACGGTTTCACAGAGCTGGAGAGCATCGATGTCGGCGTGGCCGTGCAGACCGGGCAGGGCCTGCTCGCCCCGGTGCTGCGCGCTGCGGATCGCCGGAGCCTGGACGATCTCGCGCGGGAAACGGGTGCGCTCATCGAGCGGGCGCGCGCGATGGCGCTCACGCCCGGCGATGTCGGCGGCGGCGCACTGACGGTGTCGAACGCGGGCATGCACGACGTGACGTGGATGTCTTCGATCATCAACCCGGGCCAGAGCGCGATTCTCGGCGTCGGCGCCGAGCGCGCGGTGTTTCGGCCGGATGCCGGCGGCGCGCCGCGACTCGCGCGCGAGCTCGGCGTGGTGCTGTCGTGCGATCACCGCGTGCTCGATGGCGTGCGCGCGCTTGCGTTCCTGAACGACGTGCGCTCGGCGCTCGAGGCGCCGCAAGCGCTCTTTGACCGATAGCGCGCGGAGGCCGGCCATGGATTTCCGTCTGACCGAAGACCAGAGGATGATCGCCGCGACGGCACGCCAGGTGGGCGAGCGCTTCGGCGGCGATTACTGGCGCCAGCACGACGAGGCGAAGGCCTTTCCGCGGGAGTTCTGGAAAGCGGTGTGCGAGGCCGGGCTGTGCGGCGTCGCGCTGCCCGAGGCGGTAGGCGGCTCGGGGCTCGGAATGCTCGAGATGGCGCTGATCGTGGAGAACCTGTCCGCGGCGGCCGGCGGCTCCACCATCGGGCAGCTGTTCATGATCAACCCGATCTTCGGCGGCGTCTCGATCTCGCGCTTCGGCACGCCGGCGATGAAAGCCGAGCTGCTGCCGAAGATCATCTCGGGCGAGATCAACTGCTGCATGGCGCTCACCGAGCCCGACGCGGGCTCCAACACGCTCGAGATGCGCAGCTTCGCGCGCGCCGACGGCGAGGGC
>SCUH01000220.1 GCA_004298295.1 Betaproteobacteria bacterium
GCCTCGGCGATCTCGGAGGCGACCTTGGCGAGCACGCCGCGCTGGTTCGCGACCATGACCTTGACCGAGGCCTGGAACAGCCGCGACAGGCCCCGGTCCCACTCGACGTCGATCCACTGCGCCGGCTCGATGTTGCGCGAGCGCGCGATGCTGCGGCATTCGGCGGTGTGCACCACCAGCCCCTGGTTCTTCTTGATCGAGCCGACGATGGCGTCGCCTGGAATCGGGCGACAGCAGCTCGCGAGCTGCACCGCCATGCCCTCGGTGCCGCGAATCACGATGCTGCCGCCGGTGCGCGGCGCCCCCTTGGTTTCGTCGCGCTCGGCGTAGCGCAACAGGCGGCGCGCCACCACGGCGGGCAGGCGCTTGCCGAGGCCGATGTCGGCGTGGACTTCGTGGCGCGAACGCGCGCCGGACTCGCGCACCAGGCGCTCCCAGGGCGCCTCGCCGATCTCGATGGCGGAGGCGCCCGCCGCGACCAGCGCCTGTTCGAGCAGGCGCTCGCCGAGCGCCGCCGATTCCTGGTACTGCATCGTCTTCAGGAAATGGCGGATATTCGAGCGCGCCTTGCCGGTGCGCACGTACTGGATCCAGGCCGGATTCGGCTTGGCGTGGCTTGCGGTGATGATCTCGATGCGATCGCCGTTACGCAGTTCGGTGCGCAGCGGCACCAGTTCGCCGTTCACCTTCGCCGCGACGCAGCGGTTGCCGATGTCGGTGTGCACCGCGTAGGCAAAGTCCACCGCCGTGGCGCCGCGCGGCAGCGAGAGGATCCGCCCCTTGGGCGTGAAGACGTAGACCTCGTCCGGAAAGAGATCCACCTTGACGTGCTCGAGGAACTCGTGCGAGTCGCCGGCCTGGCTCTGGATCTCGAGCAGCGACTGCAGCCAGCGGTGGGTCGACTGCTGCACGTCGGAGAGCGATACGCCCTCGTCCTTGTACTGCCAGTGCGAGGCGACGCCGGCGTCGGCGACGTGGTGCATGCGCTCGGTGCGGATCTGGATCTCGGCCGGCAGGCCGGAGGGGCCGATGAGCGCGGTATGCAGCGACTGGTAGCCGTTCGCCTTCGGGATCGCGATGTAGTCCTTGAACTTGCCCGGGATCGGCTTGTACAGGCCGTGCAGCGCGCCGAGCGCGAGATAGCAGGAGGCGATGTCCTTCACGACGACGCGAAAGCCGTGGATGTCGTGCACCTGCGAAAACGACAGGTGCTTCTCGGTCATCTTGCGGTAGGTCGAGTAGACGTGCTTTTCGCGCCCGCTGACCACGGCCTCGATGCCGCTCTCGGCGAGCCTCGCCTTGATCGCTTCGAGCGTCTTGCCGACCGCCTCGCGCCGGTTGCCGCGTGCGGCGCGCGTCGCGCGCGCCAGCACCCGGTAGCGCATCGGGTAGAGGTGTGAAAAGGCGAGCTCCTGCAGCTCGTGGTACAGCATGTTGAGGCCGAGCCGGTTGGCGATCGGCGCGTAGATCTCCATGGTCTCGCGCGCCACGCGCCGGCGCTTGGCCGGCGGCACCGCGCCGAGCGTGCGCATGTTGTGCAGGCGGTCGGCGAGCTTG
>SCUH01000221.1 GCA_004298295.1 Betaproteobacteria bacterium
GAGCGTGCGCGGGCCGGGCGGCGGCTACAACCTGGCGCAGCCCGCGCAGGGCGTCACGGTCGCCGACATCATCGTCGCGGTGGACGAGCCGCTCGACGCCACGCAGTGCGGCGGCAAGGAAAACTGCCTCCCCGACAACAAGCGCTGCATGACGCACGACCTCTGGGCGCGTCTCAACGAAAAGATGTACGACTACCTGGCTTCGGTCACGCTCGCCGACCTGGTCGCGCACCAGCACGGCAAGCAGGTCGCGGTGCTGCAGGACTGGCGCTCGCCCGAGCAGCCGCCGGTGAAACCGGTCATTGCGGTCGCCGCATGAAGCTGCCGATCTACCTCGATTATTCCGCCACCACCCCGGTCGATCCGCGGGTGGCGGAGAAGATGATCCCGTACCTCACCGAGCATTTCGGCAATCCGGCGAGCCGCTCGCACGTGTTCGGCTGGAAGGCGGAAGAGGCGGTGGAAACCGCGCGCGCCAATGTCGCCGCGCTGGTGCATTGCGACGCCAAGGACCTGGTCTGGACCTCGGGCGCGACGGAATCGATCAACCTCGCGCTGAAGGGCGCGGCGGAGTTCTACAAGACCCGCGGCAAGCACCTGATCACGGTCAAGACCGAGCACAAGGCGACCCTCGATACCTGCCGCGAACTGGAGCGGCGCGGTTTCGAGGTCAGCTACCTCGACGTCGGCAGCGACGGCCTGCTCGACCTCAACCGGCTGGAGGCGGCGTTGCGCGCCGACACCATCCTGGTTTCGGTGATGTTCGTCAATAACGAAATCGGCGTGGTGCAGGACATCGGCGCCATCGGCGCCCTGTGCAAGGCGAAGGGCGCGCTGCTGCACGTCGATGCCGCGCAGGCGACCGGCAAGTGCCCGATCGACCTGCAGAGCCTCAAGGTCGACCTGATGTCGTTCTCCGCGCACAAGACTTATGGTCCGAAGGGCGTAGGCGCGCTGTATGTGCGGCGCAAGCCGCGCGTGCGGCTGGAAGCGCAGATGCACGGCGGCGGTCACGAGCGGGGTTTCCGCTCGGGGACGCTGGCCACGCACCAGATCGTCGGCATGGGCGAGGCCTTCCGCATCGCGCGGCAGGAGATGGCGGTCGAGAACGAGCGCATCAGGGCCCTGCGGGACAGGCTGCTGCGCGGCGTGCAGGAAATCGAGGAGGTGTTCGTCAACGGCCACCTCGAGCAGCGCGTGCCGCACAACCTCAACGTGAGCTTCAACTTCGTCGAGGGCGAGTCGCTCATCATGGCGGTCAAGGACATCGCGGTGTCCTCCGGCTCGGCCTGCACCTCGGCCTCGCTCGAGCCGTCGTACGTGCTGCGCGCGCTGGGGCGCTCGGACGAGCTGGCGCACTCCTCGATCCGCTTCACGCTCGGGCGCTTCACCAGCGGGGAAGAGGTGGACTACACGGTGGACCACCTGAAGGCCAAGGTGTCGAAGCTGCGCGAGATGTCTCCGCTGTGGGAAATGCACAAGGAAGGCATCGACCTGAACTCCGTCCAGTGGGCGGCGCATTGAGCAAGGCATGAAGGAGCAAGCACATGGCATACAGCGATAAAGTCATCGATCACTACG
>SCUH01000222.1 GCA_004298295.1 Betaproteobacteria bacterium
GGCCTACGGCTGCAAGCCGGCGCCTTCGCTCAAGCTCGCCACCAACACGCCGCTGTACGTGCATCAGGAAGAGGACATGGACCTCAATTGCGGCAGCATCGTCGACGGCAAAGAAAGCATCGCCGCGGTCGGCGAACGCCTGTTCGCGCTGATCCTCGCCACGGCCTCCGGCCACAAGACCAAGTCAGAGCTGTTCGGTTACGGCGAGGACGAGTTCGCACCATGGGTGCTCGGCGCGACGATGTGAGCCGCGCGTTGCGCGCCGCAGGCGCTGCGCTCCTGCTGGGCGCCCTGCTCGTGGCGCCTGCCGCGGCGCGCGAGGCCAAGCGCAGTGCCGCGCTCAGCCACGCGGCGATTGCCTATCACGCGCCGAGCCGCAACGTCGGCTGGGCGAGCGAGCGCCGGACGCGCCGCGACGCGCAGCTCGAAGCGCTGCGCCAATGCGGCCACCCGCAGTGCGAGGTGGTGACTTCGCTTTCCGGCGGCTGCGCGGCGCTCGCGCGCAATGAACAGCGCCACAGCTCGCAACGCGGCGTCAACCGCGCCGAAGCCGAAGCGAAGGCGCTGCGCCGCTGCGGCACGCGCTGCGAGATCGTCGCCTGGGTGTGCACGCGTTGACGCGCGGCCCGCGCGCGGCAACCTGGGCGGCGGGGCTGGCGCTCGCCGCGCTGGCGGCGATCGCGCTTTCGCTGGGGGAGGTCGCGCTGCCGCTCGGCGACGTGCTCGCGGTGCTGGGAAACGCCCTCGGCCTGGGGAGCGCGGCACCGGAGCAGGCCGCGCAGATCGTCTGGCAGATCCGGGCGCCGCGCATTGCCGCGGCACTCCTCATCGGCGCCGCGCTCGCCGCGGCGGGCGCCGCGTATCAGGGCATGTTCCGCAATGCGCTGGTGTCGCCGGACATCCTGGGCGTTTCCGCCGGTGCCGCCGCCGGCGCGGTGCTGGCGATCTTTTTCTCGCAGAACGCGTTCCTGATCCAGGCCGCAGCCTTCGGCGGCGGGCTCATCGCCGTGGCGCTGGCCTACGCGGTGGCCGCCGCGGCGCGCGGACACGATCCGGGGCTCGCGCTGGTGCTCTCCGGCGTCGTCATCGGCTCGCTGCTCGGCGCCGTGGTCGCATTGGTGAAAGCGCTCGCCGACCCGCTCAACCAGCTGCCGCCGATCACCTTTTGGCTCCTCGGCAGCCTTGCCGCAGCGACGCCGCGCGATCTCGGACTGGCGGCGCCGCTCGTCGCCGCGGGCCTCGCGCCGCTGTGGCTCCTGCGCTGGCGCATGAACCTGCTCGCTCTGGACGACGATGAGGCCCGATCGCTCGGCGTTCCGGTGTCGGCGCTGCGCCTGGCGGTGGTCTGCGCGGCCACGCTCATGACTGCGGCCTGCGTGGCGATCTCGGGTGTGATCGGCTGGGTGGGCCTGCTCGTGCCGCATGCGGCGCGCCTGCTGGTGGGGCCGGAATTCTCGCGCCTGCTGCCGCTCGCGATGCTGCTCGGGGCGGCATTTCTGCTCGCCGTAGACACCCTGTGCCGCACCGCGACCTCGATCGAGCTGCCGCCGGGCGTGGTGACCGCAATCCTCGGCACGCCGGCGTTCCTCGTCCTCCTGCTGCGCGGCAGGCGGCGGTGGCAATGATCCTCGAGGCGCGCGCGCTGGCCTTCGGCTATCCCGGACGGCGCCTCGCGCGCGGGCTCGATCTCGCGCTGGCGGCGGGCGAAGTGCTGTGCGTGCTGGGGCCGAACGGCGGCGGCAAGACGACGCTGTTCAGAACCCTGCTGGGACTGCACCCGGCGCTCGAGGGCGAGCTCCTGCTGGGCGGTGCGCCGCTCGCGGCGCTCGGCCGCAACGAGGTCGCGCAGCGCCTCGGCTACGTGCCGCAGGATCACGCACCCGAGTACGCGTTCACCGTGCGCGAGGTGGCGCTCATGGGGCGCGCGGCGCGCATTGCGTTCTTCGGCGCACCGGCGGCGCGCGATTTCGCCGCCGCCGAAGCCGCGCTGGAGGCGCTCGGCATCGCGCATCTGGCCGGGCGGCCCTACACCGAAGTGAGCGGCGGCGAGCGGCAGCTCGCGCTGCTCGCGCGGGCGCTCGCGCAGGAGCCGCTCGCGCTGGTGCTCGACGAGCCGACCGCCAATCTGGACTTCGGCAACCAGGTGCGCGTGCTGCGCCAGCTGCGCCGGCTGGCCGACCGCGGCCTCGCGGTCGTGTTCTCCACTCACCGGCCGGACGAGGCCTTCCATGGCGCGAGCCATGCGCTGCTGCTGACGCACGGCGGCGCCTTTCACCGCGGCACGCCGGAAGAGGTCATCACGGCCGGGAATCTGCAGGCCGTCTATGGCGTCGCGGTGAAGGTGACCGCGGTGAACGGCACGCGGGTCTGCGTGCCGGAGTTCTAGCGGGAGGCGCTGCGCACACTTCTGACGGAGATTGCCGTGGCGGCGACGTTCGCCGCTGCGACTTTCTCATTCGTGCACGATGCGCCAGGAGCGCGGTATTCGACCCAACTCAACTTGCTTGAGTGCGTCACGGACGTCCTGAGCTTGCCCAACTGACCCTCAGCAAGACGACCACCGGCAATTACGATGAGCTCGGATAGTGCGGGGACGTACCAGAACAGGCCTGAGAGTGCACTTCCATCGATATATATCGGCCTTCGCACTCGTGACTGACTCGCAGACCATCACCATCGCCGATATGACTCCCTCAACGTCGTCAGTGTGTAGGTAATGCGTCATTAGCTGCCCAACGCCATGTTGAGCGGCTCTCTTCAGGGCGTCCGCTCGAACTTTGGGGTTACGGAGCTTTCTTCGGAAGCTCCGGGAATTGTGGTAGATCATCGGTAATGTCAAACCACGGCGCTTTGTACGCGACGAATACATGAAACTTCGGTTTCACGCCCGGATCATCATCGAGCGCGCCGAGAGGAAGGCCGTAAGAAGACGGATGACCGTCAAAGCGGCTAAGAAGAGGTGACCCGCAGACGCGGCAGAAGCCTCGGTGGTTACCTGGGGAGGACTCGAAGTACGTGACGAGTTCTTCGCCTTGAACCCATCGCAAATCTGTGGCCCTGATGCGCGCGCGACTACGAAAGGCCGCGCCATGCGCCTTTCGACACATTGAGCAGTGGCAATTGAGTGCGCCTGACAGTGGACCAGTGATCTCGTACCGGACACCACCGCAGAGGCAGCTACCGCGCAACATTAGAGCTCCCTAACGAATAGTCACCGGCCAAAAGTCATGTATTGCATGCGCGCCACTGTAGCCGGGTGAATGCCGCAGCGGAATCAGACCTTTGTCTACCGAATCACCACACCGTCACGGAAACTGGCTGCGCAACACGTCTGCGTATCAGCTGTTACGCGGCGAAGACCTGGCAAACCCTCAGTAAATCAATCGAATGGCAACGCCTCTCGGGATCGGCAACGCTGCACCGCGCCCTTGGGGGCGAGGCGACGTCAGCGACCCCTCAGACGAAAGGATTCTCGCGCTCCCCGCCCGTAGCGCCCCAGAACACCACCCAGGTCGCGAAATCATCGCTGATGTCCTCGAAGCGGTGTTCCATCCCCGCGGGTACGAAGAGCATGTCGTTCGGACCGAAAGCGACGCGCTCTGCGCCGCGGACAATATGACCCCGGCCCCTCGCCACGATGTAGATCTCGTCGCGATCGTGCGGCGTCTGCGGATCGGCGCCCTTGGGCGCGTACCAGCGCACCTCCAGGCTGCCGTGGCGCAGCAGTTCCGCCGAGCGCCGGCCCGCGGCCACCGGTGTCGCCGCCGCTTCCGCGGCGCTGGCGTGCCAGGCGCCCTTCATCGGCGCCACTTGATCGAGCAGCCGATCGACGGGATCTGCTCCTTCGGCCCCTGCCCGGTCTTCGCCACGGCGAGCATGGCCTCGAACAGGTCGCGCTGTGCGCCTGGGACGGGCGAGGTGCGCGACGCGTCCAGCCGGCCGCGGTACTGCAGCTCGAGCTTGGCGTTGAAGCCGAAGAAATCCGGCGTGCAGACCGCGCCGTAGGCGCGCGCCACCTCTTGCGTCTCGTCGAAGAGGTACGGAAAGGGGAATTTCCGCTCGCGCGCGACGCGCTGCATGTTGTCGAACGAATCCTCCGCGTACTCCGCGGGATCGTTCGACATGATCGCCACCGAACCGATGCCGTGCGCGGCGAGCTCCGTGCAGTCGCGCACGATGCGATCGAGCACCGCCTTGACGTACGGACAGTGGTTGCAGATGAACATCACCAGCAGGCCGTTCGGCCCGCGCGCGCCGGCGAGCGTGTGGCGCTTGCCATCGACGCCCGGCAGGTCGAAGTCGGCCGCGCGCCAGCCGAAATTGCACGCCGCAGTTGCGGTCGATACCATGCGTGAATCCTAGCATGCAGCGCCACCGCTATCTCATGCCGCGGCTCCACGTCGATGCGG
>SCUH01000223.1 GCA_004298295.1 Betaproteobacteria bacterium
CGCTGTGGGAAATGCACAAGGAAGGCATCGACCTGAACTCCGTCCAGTGGGCGGCGCATTGAGCAAGGCATGAAGGAGCAAGCACATGGCATACAGCGATAAAGTCATCGATCACTACGAAAACCCGAGGAACGTCGGTTCCTTCGACAAGTCGGACGAGGCAGTCGGCACCGGCATGGTCGGCGCGCCGGCCTGCGGCGACGTGATGAAGCTGCAGATCAAGGTGAACGAAGCCGGCATCATCGAGGATGCGCGCTTCAAGACCTACGGCTGCGGCTCGGCGATCGCCTCGAGTTCGCTCGTCACCGAGTGGGTGAAGGGCAAGACGCTCGACGAGGCGGCCACCATCAAGAACACGCAGATCGCCGCGGAACTGGCGCTGCCGCCGGTCAAGATCCACTGCTCGATCCTGGCGGAGGACGCCATCAAGGCGGCGGTCGCCGATTACCGCGTCAAGCACGGCGAGCAGCCGGCCGACGCGCAGAAGGTCGCCTGAGGGCGGAGGCCGGCATGGCTGTCACATTGACCGAAAAGGCCGCGAACCACGTGCAGGGGTTTCTGGCGAAACGCGGCAAGGGCGTGGCCTTGCGCGTCGGCGTGCGCACCTCGGGCTGCTCGGGCATGGCCTACAAGCTGGAGTTCGCCGACAGCGTGACACCGGAAGACCTGCAGTTCGAGTCGCACGGCGTCAAGGTCGTGGTCGACCCCAGGAGCCTGCCGTATGTCGACGGCACGGAACTCGATTACACGCGCGAGGGCCTCAACGAGGGGTTCAGGTTCAACAACCCCAACGTCAAGGACGCGTGCGGCTGCGGCGAATCGTTCAACGTCTGAAGAACCATTTCGAGCTTTTCGGGCTGCAACCGGCCTACGCGCTGGAGCTTGAGCAGCTCGAACGCGCGTATCGCGAGATCCAGACGCGCATCCATCCGGACCGTTTCGCGCGTGCGGGCGACGCGGAACGCCGCGCCTCGATGCAGTGGACCACGCATGTCAACGAGGCCTACCGCATTCTCAAGAGCCCGGTGCAGCGCGGCAAGTACCTGCTGTCGCTGCAGGGCGTGGACGTCGCCTTCGAGAGCAATACTGCGATGGCGGCCGATTTCCTCGTGCAGCAGATGCAATGGCGCGAACAGCTCGAGGAGGCGCTCGAGCGCAGGGACGCCGCGGAGCTGGAGCGGCTGCGCGCGCGCCTGCAGGGCGAGCGGCGCGCGCTGGAGGGGCGCATCGCCGAGCGCATCGACGGGAAGGCGGATGCGGCGGGCGCCGCCGATCTGGTGCGCCGGCTCATGTTCCTGGAGAAATTCGATGCCGACATCGATGCGGGATTTGAGACAATTGAGTCTTCATGAACGTGTCGGAACGGCGAGGCTTGCGTGTAGTTGAATTTCTCCAGATCTCCGTTTTTTTGCCCGATTGCGTCGACGCAATCGCGCAAAAAAACGCAGACCGAGGGAAAAGCAGATTCGCACCGGTGCCTGCATGAAATCGACGGACTAAGACGATTCAGTAATGGCTCTCCTGCAAATCGCCGAACCCGGCCAATCGAGCGCGCCGCACGAGCACCGGCTCGCGGTGGGGATCGATCTGGGCACGACCAATTCGCTGGTGGCCACGGTGCGCAACGGCGTCGCCACGGTGCTGCCCGACGAGCAGG
The DNA here is from genome assembly GCA_004298295.1 of Betaproteobacteria bacterium. Taxonomy (GTDB): domain Bacteria; phylum Pseudomonadota; class Gammaproteobacteria; order Burkholderiales; family SG8-39; genus 2-02-FULL-66-14. The sequence goes on from SCUH01000223.1 coordinate 1,658, forward strand.
GGCGACCGCTGCTGCCGTCGATCGTGCGCTACGGGCCGGACGGCCGCATCGAGGTCGGCTACGCGGCGCAGGCGCAGCAGTCGAACGATCCGAGAAACACCATCATCTCGGTCAAGCGCTTCATGGGGCGCAGCGTGAAGGACGTGGCGCACGTCGAGAATGCGCCCTACGATTTCGTCGACGCACCGGGCATGCTGCAGCTGCGCACCGCGCAGGGCGTGAAGAGCCCGGTCGAGGTGTCCTCGGAGATCCTGAAGGTGCTGCGCCGGCGCGCGGAACTTGCGCTCGGCGGCGACCTGGTCGGCGCGGTGGTCACGGTGCCGGCCTACTTCGATGAAGGGCAGCGCCAGGCGACCAAGGACGCGGCCAGGCTCGCCGGGCTCAACATCCTGCGCCTGCTCAACGAACCGACGGCCGCCGCGATCGCCTATGGCCTGGACAACGCCGCGGAAGGCATCTACGCGGTGTTCGACCTGGGCGGCGGCACCTTCGACATCTCGATCCTGAAACTCTCCAGGGGCGTGTTCGAGGTGGTGGCGACCAACGGCGATTCGCTGCTCGGCGGCGACGACTTCGATCACCGCGTTTTCTGCTGGGCGCTCGGGGAGGCGAAGCTCCCGCCGCTGCAGCCGCGCGACGTGCGGCTGCTCTACGCCAAGGCGCGCGAAGCCAAGGAGACGCTCACCTACCACGGCGAGGCGCCGATCACGGCGCGGCTTTCGGGCGGCGAGTTCGTCGACCTGAAGCTCACCACGGAGGCGTTCTGCAGCATGACGCAGACGCTGGTCAACAAGACCATCGGACCGACGCGCCGCGCGCTGCGCGACGCCGGCTTGACGGTGGAGGGGATCAAGGGCGTGGTCATGGTGGGCGGCGCCACGCGCATGCCGCAGGTGCAGCGCGCGGTGGGCGAATTCTTCCGCTGCGACCCGCTCAACAACCTCGACCCGGACAAGGTGGTGGCGCTCGGCGCCGCGATGCAGGCGAACGTGCTCGCGGGCAACCGCGCGCAGGGCGAGGACTGGCTGCTGCTCGACGTGATCCCGCTGTCGCTCGGCATGGAAACGATGGGCGGGCTGGTGGAGCGCATCATTCCGCGCAACTCGACCATTCCGGCGGCGCGCGCGCAGGAGTTCACCACCTTCAAGGACGGCCAGGGCGCGATGAGCTTTCACGTCGTGCAGGGCGAGCGCGAACTCGTTTGCGACTGCCGCTCGCTCGCGCGCTTCGAGCTGCGCGGCATTCCGCCGATGGCGGCCGGTGCGGCCCGCGTGCGCGTCACCTTCCAGGTGGACGCCGACGGCCTGCTGGCGGTCACGGCGCGGGAGAAGAGCACCGGCGTCGAGACCTCGGTGACGGTGAAGCCGTCCTACGGCCTGAGCGACGCCGAGATCGAGCGCATGCTGCGCGACTCGGTGGAGCATGCGCGCGAGGACATGCACGCGCGCGCGCTGCAGGAGAACCGCGTCGAGGGCGAGCGTCTGGCCGATGCGGTGCGCGCGGCGCTGGCGAGCGATGCCGAGCTGCTGTCGGCAGAGGAGCGCAGCGGCATCGGGCGCCTGCTCGAAGAGCTGCGCGCGACCCTTGCCGGAAGCGATCATCGCGCCATCAAGCGCGCCTCGGAGGCGCTCAATCGCGCCACCGAGGATTTTGCCGCCCGGCGCATGGACGCGGGGGTGCGGCGCGCGCTCGCCGGCCAGAAGATCGCCAATCTGGGCGGCTGATGCCGAAACTCAAGGTCCTGCCGCACGCGGAGCTTTGCCCGCAGGGCGCCGAGCTGGACGCGCCCTCGGGCGTGTCGATTCTCGACACGCTGCTGGCGAACCATATCGAGATCGAGCATGCCTGCGAGAAGTCCTGCGCCTGCACCACCTGCCACGTCATCGTGCGTGCCGGGATCGAATCGCTCGACGCGGCGGAGGAAAAGGAAGAGGACATGCTCGACAAGGCCTGGGGCCTGGAAGCGAATTCGCGCCTCGGCTGCCAGGCCCGCGTGCGCGGCGCCGACCTGACCGTCGAGATCCCCAGGTACACGATCAATTACGCGAAGGAGGCGGCGCACACATGAAGTGGACCGATTCGCGCGAGATCGCGATCGCCCTGGCGGAGGCGCGCCCGGACACCGACCCGACGACGGTGAATTTCGTCGACCTGTACCGCTGGGTGCTGGCGCTGCCGGGCTTCAGCGACGATCCCAAGCGCAGCGGCGAGAAGATCCTCGAGGCGATCCAGGCCGCCTGGATCGAGGAAGTCGAGTAGACGGCCGTTGAACCGGCTGTGCGCGCGGCGCAACTGACGCTTTCAAGGAGGAGGAACCATGTTCGATCCGATTTCGCTGCCCTTCGGCGCCAAGATGCTGTTCAACACCGTCAAGCTCAAGCCCGGGGTCACCTTCGAGCAGGTGGAATTGGCCGTCGGCGAGATGTGCAACACCGTCAAGGAGACCTATGGCGGCGACAAGGGCGGCTTCCTCGCCGGCCAGGTGTTCAAGTTCTCCGGCTTCGTCTCGGACGAGGGCTCGCTGAGCGAATCGCGCACCGCGGACGACCACTACGTTATCGTCACCTACTGGCGCTCGTTCGAGGAGCACGAGAAGTCGCACGCCGACAAGGTCTTCAGCAACAAGTTCGAGGCGCTGGCGAAGATGTGCACCGAGACCAAGGAACTGGGCTACGACATGCTGTGGCAGGGAGCGCCCGAAGCCGCCTGACGCGGCGCGATCAATCGTCCAGCCCGCTCACCCCTTTGCGATGGGCGAGCAGCTTCGCGCCGCCGATGCGGAACAGCACCATCCCCGGCCAGGCCAGCCGTCCGTTGGGCCGGCGGCTGAAGAGAATGCCATCGGTGCGCGCCAGCACCTTCGTCCTTGCCCTCTCACCGCGCGCATCCATCGGATCGATCACCTCGCACACGGCCTGACCCTTGCGCACCCGCGCGCCCTTGGGCACGTGGTACGTGAGGATCCCGGTCTTCGGGCTGTAGCCGACGTCCATGCCGCCGATCGGCGTCGCCTCGGACTTCAACCGCGGCAGCTTGCCTGCGCGGCCCGAGATCAACCCGCGCCGCACCAGGAACCGGTGAAGATTGTTCGCGTCGCTCTCGCCGAGCGCATGCGTGACATCGTGCTGCCCTCGGTACTCCACGGTCGCCGCAAGGCACGCCTGCGGAATGTTCGCCTGCGGGAAGCGCTCGGCCAATCGTGCCCAAAGCGCGCTGTGCACGCCTGAAAAGGTCAGCGACTCCGGAAAAGGGTCGTTGTAGAGCGTTGCCTCGGCGCCGAGGTCGCAGGCCAATTCCCGCGCCGGCCCCGGCCAGTCCTTGCGCGAGATGAACAGGTGCAGCGCCGCCTCCAGGTCGCAGTGCAGGTCGAGCACGACGTCGGCGTCCACCGAAAGCTGCATCACTGCGGCGCGCAGGGTCTGCAGCTCGTTCTGCGGTTTCATCGCCGCAAGCGCCGCAATCGCCGCGGCGCGGACGAGCGCCACGTTCTCGGCGGCGTTTCGCCCCAGCCGCTCGCCGACGCGCTCGGCCACCGCCCCCGAGAGGTCGTGCCAGTTGCGGTTGAAGTTGTCGCGGCCGAGGAAATCGTAGCGCCCGAGGTGATTGTTGCCCACGAGTTGCGACAGCCCGATCGGGTTGACCACCGGCACCACCACGATCTCGCCTTCAATGCGCCCGCGCCGGTCGGCCTCGACCAGCATCGGCAGCAGGTGATGCAGCGCCATCGCGCCGGGCAGTTCATTGGCGTGGATCGAAGCCTGCAGATGGGCTTTCGGCCGCGCCCCGACCCTGCCGAAGCGGTAAACGGCGAGGCTGCGAGCGGTGCCCGGCGTCATCGACGGCAGCGTGATCTTCCTTTTGTGCATGGCGCTCTCGTGTCTGGGCAAGGGCGGACATTTTCCGGGTTTCCGCGCGCTTGAACAGGCCTCGCTGCAGGTATTTTCGCTGCGCGAATCGGGGTAACATCCGCCTGCTCGCGGCAGGAGGTGCCGCGTGCGCCGCGGTGGACCTTTACACAGGAGGAGTATCCGATGAACGAACAAGAGCTGCGCAGCCTGATCGAGGCCGTGCGCGGGGGACGGCTGTCGCGGCGTCGATTCGTGCGCGCCATGGTCGGTCTCGGCCTGACCGCGCCCATGGCGAGCCAGATGCTGACGTACTCGGGCATCGCGCAGGCGCAAACGCGATCCGCCTACAAACCCACGAAGCGGGGCGGCGGCGGTACCCTGAAGCTGCTCTGGTGGCAGGGCGCGACCCTGCTCAATCCGCATTTCGCGGTGGGCACCAAGGATCAGGAAGGTTCGCGCATCTTCTACGAGCCGCTGGCCGGTTACGACAACGACGGCAACTTCGTGCCGATTCTCGCCGCGGAAATTCCGAGCGTGCAGAACGGCGGGCTCGCCGCGGACGGCCGCTCAGTGGTCTGGAAACTCAAGCAAGGGGTGCAGTGGCACGACGGCAAGCCGTTCACGGCCGACGACGTCGTCTTCAACTGGGAGTACGCGGGCAATCCGGCCACGGCCGCCACGACGATTGCCACTTACAAGGACATCAAGGTCGAGAAGCTCGACAGCCACAGCGTGCGCGTCGTGTTCCAGAAACCGACGCCGTTCTGGGCGGAAGCCTTCTGCGGCACGCGCGGCATGATCATTCCGAAGCACCTTTTCGAGCCCTACAAGGGCGACAAGTCGCGCGAGGCGCCGAACAATCTCAAGCCGGTCGGCACCGGGCCGTACAGGTTCGTCGACTTCAAGCCCGGCGACATGGTGCGCGGGCAGATCAACACCGCCTACCACGAGCCGAACCGGCCGCACTTCGACGCGATCGAGATGAAGGGCGGCGGCGACGCGGTTTCGGCGGCGCGCGCGGTGATCCAGACCGGCGAATTCGACTACGCCTGGAACATGCAGGTCGAGGACGAGATCCTGCTGCGCCTGGAAAAG
>SCUH01000224.1 GCA_004298295.1 Betaproteobacteria bacterium
GCATCTGGTGGAAATCGAACAGCCCCCAGGCCACCAGCAGCAGGATCGCCGCCATCGACGCCACCGGAATGAAGGCCGCCAGCGGCGCGACCGCGAGCACGATCAGGACCAGGAACGCCGCCGAGAAGACCGCCGCCAGCGGCGACTTCGCGCCCGCCTCGTAGTTGGCGCCGGAGCGGTTGAACGAGCCGCTCGACGGGTACGCCGAGAAGAAGCTCCCCGCCAGGTTCGACAGTCCCTGGCCGATGAACTCCTGGTTGCCGTCGATGCGCTGGCCGGACTTGAGCGCGATCGAGCGCGCGATCGACACCGCCTCGACCAGCCCCAGCACCGAGACCGCGATGGCGGCGCTGCCGAGCGCGCGCATCGTGTCGAAGGAGAACTGCGGCACGGAGAACGGCGGCAGCGCGGCGGGCAGCGCGCCCAGCACGCGGATCGAGGCGCCGCCCAGAGGGTGCCAGCGGTTGATGGCGTACCCGGCCAGCGCGCCGGCCAGCATCGCCGCGATCATGTAGGGCACGCGCGGCAGCCAGCGCCGCGCGGCGATCCCTGCAGCGAGCGTGGTCAGGCCGACCAGCAGGGTGGCGGTCTGAATCTCGTCGGCGCCGGCGCCGAAAGCGTGCAGGGTCTCGAAAAACGACGTGCCCGCGGGGACCGGCACGCCGAAGAAATTGCGCAGCTGGCTGGCGACGATCAGCAGCGCAGCGCCGGCCGTGAAGCCGACCACCACCGTGTGCGAGATGAAATTCACAAGTACGCCGAGCCGCGCCAGTCCCGCCACGAGCTGCGTCGCGCCGACCAGAAACGTCAGCATCAGCACGAGGTTGATGTACCTGGCGCTGCCGGGCTCGGCCAGTTGCGTCACGGTCGCGAACACGACCAGCGAGATGGCGTTGGTCGGGCCCGACACGAGGTGCCAGCTCGAGCCCCATAAGGCGGCGATCACGGCCGGCACCATCGCGGCGTACAGTCCGTACTGAGGCGGCAGTCCCGCCAGCGTGGCGAAGGCAATCGCCTGGGGGAGCACCACGACGGCGCCCACCACGCCGGCCGCCAGGTCGGCGCGCAGCACGTCGCGATCGACGCGCGGCCACCAGCGCAGCGCCGGAATCACGCGCGCCAGCCAGGAAAGCTTCGCGAACATGCGCAATTGTAGAATGGCCGGCATGCCGAAGCTCGCGGCAAATCTGTCGCTGCTTTTTCCCGCCACGGATTTTCCTGATCGCTTCGCGGCGGCGGCGCGTGCCGGATTTCGCGGCGTCGAATACCAGTTTCCCTACGCATTCGCGGCTTGCGCCATCGCGGCGCGCGCGCGCGAGGCCGGCGTCGACGTCGTGCTGCACAACCTTCCCGCAGGCGACGCGGCGCGCGGCGATCGCGGCATCGCCTGCCTGCCGCAGCGCGTGTGCGAATTCCGCGAGGGCGTCGAGCGCGCCCTGGAGTATGCGCAGGCGGCCCGCTGCCCGCGCCTGAATTGCCTCGCCGGCGTGGTGGCACCGGATGCGCCGCGCGCGCGCCATTTCGACACCCTGGTGGAGAACGTCCGCTTCGCCGCCGCGCGCCTGAAGGCCGCGGGGATCGCGCTGATGCTGGAACCGATCAATACGCGCAGCGTGCCGGGCTTCTTTCTCGCCAATACGCGCCAGGCGCTCGAAGTGCTGGACGCGGCCGACGCGGACAACGCTTTCCTGCAGTACGACATCTTCCACATGCAGATCATGGAGGGCGACCTCGCGCGCAGCATCGAGCGCCTGCTGCCGCGCATCGGCCACCTGCAGCTCGCCGACGTGCCGGAGCGGCACGAGCCCGGCACCGGCGAGATCAACTTCGATTTCCTGCTGCGCCACCTCGACCGCATCGGCTACGCCGGCTGGATCGGGTGCGAATACAATCCGCTCGGGGACACGGTCGAGGGTCTGGCGTGGGCGAAGCCCTTTCTCTGACGAAGATCGACGCCGCGCGGCAGCGCGCGGTGGCCGAGGCGCTGCGCGCCTTTCTGCCGGCGCACGCGGTGCTGTGGCAGGAAGAGGACACGCGCCCCTACGAGTGCGACGGGCTCACCGCCTACCGCCACGTGCCGATGGTGGTGGCGCTGCCCGAAACCGAGGCGCAGGTGCAGCGCGTGCTGCAGACCTGCCATGCGATGGAGGTGCCGGTGGTGCCGCGCGGCGCGGGCACCGGACTGTCGGGCGGCGCGCTGCCGCGCGGCGACGGCGTGCTGCTGTCGCTGGCGAAATTCATGCGCGTGGTCCGCATCGATCCGCTGGCGCGCATCGCGGTGGTGCAGCCGGGCGTGCGCAATGCGGCGATCTCGGACGTGGTGTCCGCGTTCGGGCTTTACTACGCACCCGACCCCTCGAGCCAGATCGCCTGCTCGATCGGCGGCAACGTCGCGGAGAATTCGGGCGGGGTGCATTGCCTGAAATACGGCCTCACCGTGCACAACGTGCTCAAGGTGCGCGGCTTCACGGTCGATGGCGAGCCGGTCGCCTTCGGTTCCGAGTCACTCGACGCGCCGGGCTACGATCTGCTGGCGCTCGCGATCGGCTCCGAGGGCATGCTGGCAGTGACGACCGAGGTGACCGTCAAGCTGCTGCCCAAGCCGCAGGCCGCGCAGGTCGTGATGGCCTCGTTCGACGACGTCGAGACCGCGGGCCACGCGGTGGCCGCGATCATCGCTGCGGGCATCCTGCCGGCGGGACTGGAGATGATGGACAAGCCGGCGACGCGCGCGGTCGAGGAATACGTGCACGCCGGCTACGATCTCGAGGCGGCCGCGATCCTGCTGTGCGAGTGCGATGGCACGCCCGAGGAAGTGGCGGACGAGATCGCGCGCGTGCGCGAGGTGCTGGCGCGCGCCGGCGCGACGCGCACCAGCGTCTCGCGCGACGAGCCCGAGCGCCTGCGCTTCTGGTCCGGGCGCAAGGC
>SCUH01000225.1 GCA_004298295.1 Betaproteobacteria bacterium
CCAAGCTCGGAAAGCGAATTCTTGTCCGGGTTGGCCGGCGAGGTGAGCCACGGATCGATCAGGATCACGCCGCCCGAGGGCGTTTCAATCCGGAACGCCGCGTGGCCGTACCAGTGAATCTTGGTCTCGCCCGGGGCCGCGAGCAGAGCGCCCGGGCTCAACACAAACCCTGCAACCATCACCGCGCGTAGGGCGCGCATGATCGTCCTCAGCATGATCCCTCCTCCAGGTTGAAACCGCCAGAAAGCTTACACGATGGCCGCGGGTCGGCACCGCCAAGGTCCGAGCCGTCGTCCCGCCGCGTCAACAGTGCGCCGCAATTCAACGCTCAACCCGGGGAGCCTCCGGAGCACTGGCCTTACGCAGCACGAAGTTCTCCATCGAGACGGTGTACTCGTTGGACCGGGGCAGATAGCGGATGCAGTGCTGCGTGGGGTAGTAGCCCCTGATGCCCACGGCCGGGGGCGACTTCAGGGCAAAGCACGCCGCGGGCTGGCTGAGCATGTACTCCAGCGTCAACATCTCTTCGTAGAACGTGACGCGACCGTCGTAGACGCCATAGATCCAGGTTTGCGTGAACTTCTTGCCCTTGAACTCGGGGCTCGTCAGGTCGACCAGGTGATTGCCCATCGCCGGCGCCACGGCATTCACGTTGGTGAAGTCGGCGTGCATGTAATTGGACGGCAGCGGCCGGGTCGCAAGCTTGAACTGCTCGCAGTTGACGTTTTCGGGGCCGCAGGGCCCCGGCTTGATGGCGTAGATCTTCTCGATGGGCTCGATGTAAAAGTGGACATCGAAGTGCGGCAGGTCATACACCCCGGGCGGGATATGTCCGTGCGAGTTCCAGTTCAGACCCACCCATTTGAACGGAATCTCCGATCGCCGTGCGACTTCGCTGGGCAGCGGGATGACCCACTCGTGGGAGCCGAAGCACTCCTTGTCGAGGTCGATTTTTCCGTCCTTGTCGTGATCGAAGCAGTGATGCCCGTCGGAACGTTCCACCGGAAGTGCTTCCAGCGCGCTCGCCTGAAAAACGATGCCGACGGCTTTCGGGACCCCGTCCTGACCGATCTCGGCGTAGCTGGACACCGTCCCTTTGCCGACGCTGGCATTGGCGCCAAGCAGGCGCGTGCCGGGTTCGCCGGTCCGGATATTGGCCGAACACCCCACGATTGCGACGGCGGCGATCGACCAGCTTGCCCTTCGCAGAACGTGCCACCGGAGTCTTTCCGAGCCGACGACTGCGTCCTTCGCGCGTTTCCCGTCTTCCATTTTCGCTCCTCCCAGAGCCGATTGGCGGGCGCATATTACCCCAGCGCACCGGCTGCGAAGAAGCATGCTAGATTTTGGTATCGATCGCCCGACCGAAGGACACCTCCATGCCTGTGGTAGACCGCATTGCCGCCCTTCACGGACAGATGACCGCCTGGCGACGCGACATCCACGCCCACCCGGAGCTCGGTTTCGAGGAGAACCGGACCTCGGACCTCGTCGCTGCGAAGCTCGAGGAATTCGGCCTCGAGGTGCATCGCAGCATCGGCAAGACCGGCGTCGTCGGCGTCCTGCGCGCGGGAACCTCGGATCGCCGCATCGGCCTGCGCGCCGACATGGACGCGCTGCCGATCCGCGAGGCGAACAGTTTCGCGCACCGCTCGACGCACAGCGGCCGGATGCACGCCTGCGGCCACGACGGCCACACCACCATGCTGCTGGGCGCGGCGAAGTACCTGGCCGAAACGCGCAACTTCGACGGCACGGTACATTTCATCTTCCAGCCTGCGGAGGAAGGGCTCGGCGGCGCACAGGCGATGATCGCCGACGGCCTGTTCAAGCGCTTTCCCTGCGACGCGATCTTCGGCATGCACAACCGCCCCGGCATGCCGCTCGGTAAATTCGCGGCCCGCTCCGGGCCGATGATGGCGGGCGGCGCCTTCTTCGACATCGACATCGAGGGGCGCGGCTCGCACGGCGCCCGCCCGGAGGCAGGGGTCGATACCGTGCTGGTCGCCGCGCACATCACTGCGGCGCTGCAGTCGATCGTCGCGCGCAACGTGCGCCCGCTGGACACCGCGGTGCTGTCGGTGACGCAGATCCACGGCGGCGACGCCTATAACGTGATCCCGCAGACGGCGCGCCTGTCGGGCACGGTGCGCGCCTTCTCGGGCGAGGTCATGACGCTCATCGGCGAGCGCATGGCGCGCGTCGCAGAAGGCGTCGCGGCAGGCTTCGGCGCCAAGGCGACAACCGACTACCGCCCGATCTTCGCGCCGCTCGTCAACGACCCCCAGGAGGCGGATTTCGCCGCGTCGGTCTGCGGCGAGATCGTGGGCGCCGAGAGCGTGCGGCGCGACCCGGCGCTCATCATGGCCTCGGAGGATTTCTCGTTCATGCTGGACGCGGTGCCCGGCTGCTACATCAACATCGGCAACGGCGACGGCGAAGGGGCGTGCGAAGTGCACAACCCCGCGTACGACTTCAACGATGCCGCGCTGCCGTACGGCGCGAGTTTTTTCGCGCGCGTGGTGGAGCGGCGCCTGGCGCTCTAGAACACGATCACGCCGCGCGCGTTCTTGCCCGATTCGAGATCGGCAAACGCCTGCGGCGCCTCGTCGATCGAATAGCGGCGCGTGATCAGCTCGTCGAGCTTGAGCCGCCCCGCCATGTAGAGGTGCAGCATTTTGGGGAAGTCGATGCGCGGCACGCAGGAACCGAAATAGCTGCCCTGCAGGGTCTTTTCCTCGAACACCATGCTCATGGGCTTGAACGCGGCGGTCTCGGTCGGACGCGCCACGCCCACCACCACGGCCTTGCCGCCGCGCCGGATCGCGCGGTAGGCGGCTTCGGCCAGCGCCCCGGCGCCGACGCACTCGAAGGCGTAATCGGGTCCGATGCCGGTCATCTTCTTCAGCGCCTTGGCGACGTCCTCGCCGGGCTTGGCGAGGAGCGTGTCGGTGGCGCCGAACTGCTTCGCCATGGCGAGCTTGGCTTCCATCGTGTCGATCGCGATGATGCGCTCCGCGCCCGCAATCGCGGCGCCCTGGATCACGTTCAGCCCCACGCCGCCGCAACCGAACACGGCCACGCTGGAGCCGGGTTCCACGCGTGCCGTATTGAACACCGCGCCCACGCCGGTGGTCACGGCGCAGCCTACGAGCGCCGCGCGGTCGAGCGGAATCTTGGAATCAATCTTGACCACGTTCTCGACCGACAGCGTCGCGTATTCGGCCATCACGCCGCAGCCGGAGAAGATGCCGAGCGGCTTGCCGGCCTTGTCCTTGACGCGCGAAGTGCCCTCGAGCGGCGTCGTGAGCGCCTTGTGCTGCTCCAGGCACAGCACCGGCCGTCCGGATGCGCAGAAGCGGCACTTGCCGCACATGTAGATGAACGAGGCGACGACATGATCGCCGGCGGCAAGCCCGCTGACACCGTCGCCCACCTCGATCACTTCGCCCGCCCCCTCATGGCCCAGCACGAGCGGCGGCGGCAGCGCAATCGTGCCGTTGGTCGCCGACAGATCCGAATGGCACACGCCGCAGGCGGCGAGTTTCACCATCACCTCGCCGCGCTTTGGCGAATCGACCGTGATTTCCTCTACGACGACGGGCTTGTTCAGTTCGCGGCAGATCACTGCCTTGCCGTTGCGGGCCATGACATTCTCCACGGATGGGTTGCGTCGAAGTATAGCGTTTCGAACTGCCGCCAACGCCGTTTCAGGTGCGGTCGTCGCCGGATTCCTGAATCACGGTCAAACGCGAAAGCGGTTTTTTCGACTCGGGGAAATCGACGCTCAGCGCGACCGCCGCCACGAGTCCGAGCACGAGCGAGATTCCGACCGACGCCGCCGCAAGCTCGGCGGCGACATGGACACGCGGTCCGCCCACGCCACTGAGCGCCACACCGCACAGCGTCATCCCCAGGGCGAGCCACTGGTAGATCGCGAGACCCGCAAGCCTCGGGGTCTGGGGCTCGCCGCGGTAACCTTCCTCTGCGAAACGCGCCATCGATGTCAGCACCAGGTAGGCGCCGGCCACGGTCGTCGCAAGAGCGCCCGTGGTGCACAGGCGCAGCAAGACGATCGCAATGGCGCAGTTGCTGAGCATGGAATAGAGCTGGGTTGCATGAATGCGCTTCCCACCCAGGCCGGCCAGCGCGACAACCCTCGAGCGTTCGTTGCGAACTCGAATGCCGTGGCCGCCTGGCGTCGGACTGCCGTGGCAGCAGCCTTGCACCAGGCAGCGGCCCCGCCCGAGCGCCTGCGCGATCGCGCCGCCCACCGCAACGCTCGCCACGAGCGTCGCAACGCGTTCGGCATCTTCAGCCAGCAACAGGATGCCGAGAACCAGAGTGACGCCCAGCAGACCGCCAAAATAGCCAAAAGGACGGGCGAGGCGCTGGCCGCCCTCCAATGCATATCCCCAGATCCCCGCGCCCGCCAGTCCCGCCAGACTGACGAACAGCACCTCGGCGGCGTAGCCTGGACCCGCCAGATACAGCGTGAGCAGCGACCCGCAGAACATCGCCAGTGCGCTCCACCCGGCATGACTGATGACGCGCAGCCTGCCAAACCTCGCAGCCGACCACGAATTGGCCAGGCGCTCTGCCAACCGCAGCATGGCCGCCCAGACGCGTTCGTAGTTCCAGCAAAGATGCGCGCAACCGGCGCCCGCCAGTACATCGACCAGTGCGTGTGCGCCCGCGAGCACCGAACTCACCGCGATCGCGGCCGCCATCGCGAATGCGGGCCACGCCAGCCCCGCGCGACGCGAGGCATAACAATGCGCGGCAATGACCGCCCAGACGACGTGAAACGACGGCATCGCGAGCCATTCGGCATCAGCCAGTCGATTCGCCGTTTCCAGCCAAAGCTCTGCGCCAGTACGCCCGGAAGGCAGGAATTCGGCCTGTCCCGGAACGAAGAGCATCAGGAAGAATCCGATCGCAGCCGCCAGCCAGCCGCCGATCACGAAACGACGAAGTTCGGCGAGCGATGACAGTGCAAGCGGCGCCAGGGCAGAAAACGGATACGCGAGCGTGTACACCCACAAAGCCCATGACTGCAGCGCAAACCCATGCTCGAACGGCAGACGCAGTTCGCGGGCGCCCTGCGGTGCAGGCATCATCGACAGCAGCACGTACGCGCCCGACCAGGGAGCGAAAACCATGAGGCCGGCGCAGACCCGCCGCCAGCGCGGTGCGTCGCTCGGCAGCGCCGGCGGCACTGCGAGCATCGGCGCACTCGGAGGCAAACCGAAACGCGCGCGCAGCGCGCGAGCCTCGAAGCCCAGTACCAGCATGGCAGCTCCCAGAGCGGCGGCGGGTGTCACCACCCACAGGCCGGCCGCGGAGTCGGCCGCGACCGAAACGCCGGCCACGCAAAGCACGAACCCTGCATAGATGGGGTGCGAGAGAACGGCGTAAGTTGAACGCGCGACGAAGCGCGGCGGCGGATAGGCGTTCATCGGCAGTCCGCCGCCATGCCGCCAAAGTGCATGCATCGAGACGGCCATCAGCAGCGCGCCTGCCGCGCCCATGCCCAGTCCCAACCCCCTCGGCAGCGGTTGCACCCAGGCGACCGCGCCGATGCCATCCAGCCGAATCGCCCACCACACCAGCAGTGCGGGCAGCACCAGAACAAACATCGATCCGTACAGCCACTTGCCCGCGGCGGCGGTCACGGCCAATGCACCTCCTCGAACACGGCGCAACCCGCATCGGACTCGCGTAACGGCGTGCTCAGCCGCGCGCTGCAGAGCCAGCGCTCCTGCACGCCGCGGAAAAACCGCGCCGCGACAAGCACACTTGCGCCAGGCAACGCGCCCAAGGCGTAGCGCGCCAAGGATCCGCCGCCGAACTTCCGTGGCGCTTCGAAATGCAACACGTGGCCCTGCGTCGATCGAACTTCCGTCCGCGAAAGGCTCTCCAGTCCGGCTGGCTCCCCGTTCACCAGCAGCAGCCGCAAAGCCGTGTCACCCTGCCATTCGATCCAGGCCAGCGATTCGCGCGCGCCGCAGAAGCGTCCCCACCGAAGCACGCGCAGCCCGAGACGCCAGGGGCTGAAATTCATTCGCAGGCATTCGACGTAACCACGCGCGCTTCCGCGAGCTCCGCCATTCACCGTGCCATTCAGCACCCAGGGATTCCAGCTGAGATCGAAATCGGCGTTCCGGTGCAAGGCAAATGCGCGGGCTTGCGCACCCGACCAGCGCAAGGCGTCGCGTCCGTCCACAGGCCAGGAGACGGTTCCGCCGTCCACCGTCGGGAGCGCGACGGATCCAAGCATGAAACGGCCGGTCGCCGGGCCTGCGGACGCCAGTGCGCCGACATGACCCAGCGTCACCGGTCCAAGTCTCAGGTTGGCACGGTAAAAAACGTGCGCCTCGTCGTCGGCGACGTAATCGGCGTACCACTTTTCAAGCTGCATCGATCGTCGCTCTCGACGACAAGCGCGTCACGGGCGCGCGTACGGCGGCCGCTGCTTTCCAGACTCGCCGGGCCCCGGCAGTTGACGCGTCAGCTTCCAGGCCATGCCGACGATCACCAGCACCGCGAGCACCAGAGAGCCCCAAAGCCACATCTTCTTGGCGTCCATCTGCTCGAAGTAGGTCCGCACCACCTCCGCCGGTGCAGGATGCGGCAACTCGCGGCGCTGCACCGCGCCCAGCCGCGCCGCCAGCGCCGGCAGAGGCTTGTCCGCGGCGTAGCCCGGCACCAGCGAATGCACCGGCAGCACCGCAGGCGCTGCGTCGGCGTTGCCGAAGACAAGGCGAAAGGGCGGATCGCCGCGCGCAACGAACACCAGTTTGTGCGGCAGCCACCCCGCGTGCAGCGCCGGCAGCCCGCTGCCCAGGCCCCCGGCGCGCATGTCGGCCCGCAGCAGCCAGCGCGGCGAAGCGGTAGGCGCGATCTCGAGATCCGGATTGAGCAGCTTCTCGCCGCGGTGGTCCATGCGATAAAGAACCGTGGTGCGAATCGCGCGCTCGGTGGCTCCGGGACGCTCCTGTACCGCGAGCGCCACCGCCGCCACGGTGTTTTCGTTCGGCAGCTCGAAACGCAGGCGGTCCACCATCAGGCTCGCGGGCAGCTCGAAGACGAACTCGCCCGGCTTCGCGCCGGCGATGCCAGCGACGCGCAGCCACGCGCGCGGGGTTTCCGCCGCCGCGTCGACCGGCAAGGCGGTGACGCCGGCGAGCTTGAGTTCTTCGTCAGCCGAGCGCCAGGTGGCGCGGAAGTACTTCGCCCGGGTCGGCGGCAGCTCGATGGCACGGCGCTCGAGCAGCAACTCGCCCTGCCGCAGCACGACGAGCGGGCCCGAGGCGATCGGGCGCCAGGATTTCAAATCGTCGCTCGCCGCCACGCGCAAGTTCACCGAGGAACCCTGGGCACCGGCTTCCCATTCGAAACGCAGCTCGCGCAGGGCGACCTCCGCCGCGCTCGCGTCGATGACGTAACCCATCAGGCGCCGCCCCGCGGCGCCGCGCGCACCGGGAGCGATCAGCGCGCTCAGGGTGCCGTCCGCCTTGCGCTCGACGCGCATGGCAAGCCCATCCACCGCCCGACCCGCGGGACCATAGAGCGGGAAATAGGGCAGCGGCAGCGCTGCCGCCGCTTTCTTCTCGCTCGATGGCGGACGCAGCAGCGCGTGCGGCACGACTTCGCTCGCGCCGTTGAGTACGCGCAGGTCGCCCAGGTCGCGACGCGCGATGCGGCCGTAGACCTCCATCGGCAGATCGAGTGCGTAGATCGCCCCCTTGCCTTCCAGCAGGATCTCGGCCGAGTGACCGAAGTCGGGCAAGCGCTCGGCGGCCGCAAACGCCGGGCCGCAGGCGAAAGCGAGCAGCATCAGCTTCCGCTTCATGATTGCGCCTCCTTGCGCGGCGGCACCGGCGCGAGATAACCGATCACCAGCAGCAGCACGCCCACGCCGAGGAACGACACGATGCGCTCGATGCCGCCAATCTTCTGCAGGTCGAGCAGGAAGAGCTTCGCCACCACCACTGCGAGCAGTGCCGCACCGCACATCCAGACGGGCCGCAGGCGCCGGCGGTTCGCCAGCACCATGGCGCCGAGCGCGAGCGCCGACCAGAACACCGAGAACGAGGCCTGCACCAGCGTGGAGCGCCACATGGCGTCGAGGCGAAATGGAACCTCGGCCCAGTGGTGCAGCGTACGCAGCAGCACCCCGTTGGCCCAGATAAATCCGGTCGCGCCCATTCCCGGCGGCACCGCGGCCATGAATTGCGCCAGGAACGGCGGCACCGCGATCCGCTGCAACGCGCGCCACCACAGCAGGAAGACGACCGCCAGCAGCGCTACCGCTACATCGAGCGGATTGAGCAGCGGCAGATAAGGCAGCGGCCGCGGATCGCCGCTCGCCTTGAAGTTGATGTAAAGCACCCAGAACCAGAGTACGGCCATGACCGGGGCAAGCGCGTAGGCGAGATAGGTGCGCAGGTGCGCTGCAAACGGCCAGTGATCTTTGCCGCGGCGTGTTGCGATCCACGCGGCCAGCAGCGCGGGAACCAGCGGCCGCCCGATGTCGGACCAGATCCGTCCCTCGCCCACTGCGGCATCGAGCTGCCAGGCGCATTCCCAGCCGCCCAGCAGCGCGAGCAGCCAAAGCGCGAGGCAGTGGCTGGTTCGAGAGATCGATTCCGGGACATCGTTTTCGACGCGCAAGAGCACCCAGTAGAGCGCCGCGAACGCGGCCGGCCAGGCCGCAAAGCCGTACGCCGCGAACGGATGCGCGTAGCGCTCGTGCCATCCCAATCCCCAGATCGCCATCACCGGCAACAGCGCGAGCACGGCGTAGGCGGCCGCCACCCAGTCCAGCTTGCGGCGCAGCGCCACGAACGCGAGCGCGCTCGCGGAAGCGTAGGCGAGCTGCAGGCTGCGGACGGTTTCGGGTCGCGCAAACGCCTCGATCTCATGCCAGCCGGTGGCGAGCCACCAGATCGTGCCCCAGACGAGCAACACGGCAGCGATCACCTGACCCAGGTCCTGCTTCACGAAGCGGTGGCGCGACCCGTGCCAGGCGCAGAACAGGCCCGACAGCGCGATGGTGAGGCCGCCTGCGAAACCGCTATTGAGAATCGGGGTCGCGGCAGGCGCTGCAGCGTGTGCGCCGGCGAGGAATGCCACGCCTGCGGCGGGCTGCAGCAGCAGGCCGAACAGTCGCGGCAGGGACCTGTTCTGGCG
>SCUH01000226.1 GCA_004298295.1 Betaproteobacteria bacterium
GTAGTAGACGATCTCGGGCGCCGGCACGTAGAGGTCTTCGGCCTCGAGCAGCTCGGCGAACGCCCGCTCGCCGGCATTGAGCGGCGCGCGCCAGGGCGCCAGCGCCTCGGCGCGCTCCGGCGCCACCGGTTCGCCGGCGGCATTGGTGGCGATCAGGATGCCGGCCTCCTCGAAGCATTCGCGTGCCGCCGCGATCCAGTAGGCGAGACCGCCCGAGTCCAGTCCGAGCTGCGCGCTGGCACGCTCGTCGCTAAGGCCGAGGACGCGGCGCGCGGCGCGCGGGTCGCGGTCGGTCGCATCGAGCGCGCCGCCCGGGAAGACGTAAGCGCCGGGCAGGAAGGCGGCGCTGCGCGTGCGCTGCAGCATGAATGCCTCCGGCCCGCTCATCGTGTCGCGCAACAGGATGATCGTCGCCGCCGGACGCGGCTCGCTCTTGGCGCTCATCGCCTAGGGGCCCCGGCCGGCGCGATCCTTGTCGTTCTGCGACTTGATGAGCGAGCGCATGCGCTCCCAGTCGGCATTCGAGAGCCGGTCGAGTTCGGCGAAGCCGCCGCCGGTCGCGAGCCACCCGGCGCCGTCGAGCGCGATGGTCTCGCCCGTGAGCCACTCGCAGCCGTCGGCCATGAGAAATGCGGCGAGGTTCTGCAATTCCGGCATCTGCCCGATGCGCCGCATCGGGTTGCGCTCCGCCGAGCCCTCCGCCTTGCCGTCCGGGCGCAAGCGCTTGACCGCGCCCTCGGTGGGAAACTGACCGGGCGCGATCGCGTTCAGCCGGATGCCGTACTTGCCCCACTCCACGGCGAGCGACTTGGTCATCACGTGCAGGCCCGCCTTCGACATCGCCGAGGGCACGACGTAGGGCGACCCGGTCCAGACCCAGGTGACGAGAATGGAAATCACCGAGCCCTTGTGGCCGCCGGCGATCCAGCGCTTGCCGACGGCGTGCGTGACGTAGAACGTGCCGTGAAAGACGATGTTGGCGATGGCGTTGAAGCCGTTCGGCGTCAGGTCTTTCGTCGGGCTGATGAAATTGCCGGCGGCGTTGTTCACGAGCCCGGTGAGCGGTCCGCTTTGGTCCCAGATGCGCTGCACCATCGCATCGACTGCCTGCGCGTCGCGGATGTCGACGGCGTGCGTGCGCACGCTGCCGCCGTGCCGTGCGGCGAGTTCCTTCGCGGTCGCTTCCAGCACCGGTCCGCGCCGGCCGCAGAGCCAGAGCTCCGCGCCGAGCTCGAGATAGCGCGCGGCGATTTCCCTGCCCAGGCCGGTGCCGCCGCCGGTGACCAGGATGCGTTTGCCCTTGAGCAGGCCGTCCTTGAACATGCTGCGCCTCCTACGAAAGCGTGAGCACGAGCTTGCCGATGTGCTGCGAGGATTCCATCAGCCGGTGCGCTTCGCTCGCCTCGGCCAGCGCAAAGGTCCTGAAGATCACGGGCTTGATCCTGCCGGCCTCGATCAGCGGCCAGATGCGGCTCCGGAGGTTCTTCGCGACGTAGCCCTTGTACTCGAGCGTGCGCGGCCGCAGCGTCGAGCCGGTGAGGTGCAGGCGCCGGCGCATCAGCTCGTTGATGTCGAGCTCGGTCTTCGGGCCGCGCAGGAAGGCGATGAACACGAGGCGCCCGTCGTCGGCGAGGCACTTGAGCTCCTTCGGCACGTAATCGCCGCCGACCATGTCGAGGATCACGTTGACGCCCTTGCCGCCCGTGGCTGCCTTGATCTCGGCGACGAAATCCTGCGTCTTGTAGTTGATCGCCTTCTCGGCGCCCAGCCGCACGCACGCCGCGCACTTGTCGTCGCTGCCGGCGGTGGCGAAGACGCGGTTGCCGGTGGCGACCGCCATCTGGATCGCGGTGACGCCGATCCCCGAGGAGCCGCCTTGCACCAGCAGCGTCTCGCCGGGCGCGAGCTGGCCGCGGTCGTAGACATTGTTCCAGACGGTGAAGCAGGTCTCGGGCAGCGACGCGGCCTCGATGAGCGACCATCCCCTGGGAACCGGCAGCGCCTGGGCTTCGGGCGTGACGCAGTACTCCGCGTAACCGCCGCCGTGCGTGAGCGCGCAGATGCGGTCGCCCGGTTTCCACAGCGTCACCGCGGCGCCGCAGGCG
>SCUH01000227.1 GCA_004298295.1 Betaproteobacteria bacterium
GGGCCTCGCGCCCGAGCGGCCGCGGCCGCCGGATCTCTCCCGGCTCGATCCTGCGGGCGTGCTGGCGAAGGCGGTCTCCCCGGAACGCATCGTGGGCGCGGTCGTGTTTTCCGCCAATCACGTCGCAGCACCGGGCGTGATCGAGAATTCGACTCCGGGACGCAACATGCTCACGGTGGGCGAACCCGACGACGGCCAGACGCCGCGCATCGCGGCGCTGAGGAAACTGATTGCAGCGAGCGGCCTGCATTCGCCCGAAACCTCCGACATCCGCCAGGCCATCTGGGGGAAGCTGGTGCTCAATCTCGGCAGTTCGACCCTTTGTACGCTCACCGGCTTGACCGCCGGCGCGATGGTGAGCGACCCCGACCTCGGGCGGATCCGGGACCGCATTTCGGCCGAGGGGATCGCGATCGCGCGGGCGCACGGCATCGCGGTCGAAGGCGCGCCCAAGCGCCCCGGGGGCCAGGTGCCGGGCGTCGTCGGACACAAACCCTCGATGCTGCAGGATTTCGAGCGCGGCCGGCCGATGGAAGTCGAATCCCAGCTGATGACGCCGCTCGCGTTCGCGAAAGTTGCGCAGGTTGAAGTGCCCGCGTTTGAACTCGCCGCGGTGCTCTGCGCGCGCCGCGCCGCTGAGCGAGGCCTGTACGCGCCGCCTCAGTAGAACACGGTCAGCACGCCCGTGAACCCGTACAGGTTCTGCCCGCCGATTTCGCCGTTGGCATAGAACCCCACCAGCGGCACGTCGCCCAGCCGCTGCCGGATGATCTTCAGCTCCTCGCCCGGCCTGCCGAACAGGTGCCGGCCGCGGCCGTTGCACGACACGTACACCGCGCCCTTGGCCTCCAGGGGCGCGCCGCCCGCTTCGCCGCGCTCGTCGAGGTGCTCGCGGATCTGCGTGCAGATCCGCACCAGGTCCTTGCGCGCGGCCGCCTCGTCGCGCGAGCAGAACGCGACCCGCGCGCCGTCCTCGATCGGCGCCGCGATCGAGACGCTGCCTTCGCCCGGATCGACGGCGACGACGTGGCGAACGACGTAGTCCGACACGGGCGTGCGCTCCCGGTACGCGCCCGATTCCGACGGCGTGATGCCGATGAACAGCCCCCGGCGCGCGAGCGGGTTCAGCGCCGCGCGCAGCTCGTTCGGGCCGCCGTGCCGCACGCGCTCGGGGATCTTGGCGTCCCTGAGGAGCACGTTGAACGCCTGCTCGCCGTCGAGCTCGAAAATGACGCTGCCCTCGGACCGGGTCACCAGGCGCTCGGCGGCGAACGGATAGCACCCCTGCGACACGCGCGAGACGAGGCCGACGTCGCCGGCGAAGACGACGCCCGAGAGCCCGTCCTCGAGCGCCTGGTCGGCGATCAGCGTGCAGCAGCCCTCGCCGCAGGCGAGACCGCCGAAGAGATAATTGGTTTCGACTTTGCCCGCCATGTCGACGATGAGCCCGGCGAGCTCCGGCGTGTACGGATCGGCGTGCACCAGGGCGGTGTAGGCGGCCGAGGCGCCGCTCGCCGTGCGCACGCCGAGCGCGGGCGGACGCTGCACGCCGGAAAATACGCTGAAGCTTCCCGGCTGAAAGCGTCCCAGCATGACCGCGAGCGCCGGCCCCTCGGGATACTCCGTCGCGGTGGCGCAGATGCCGACTCCGCTTGCGCCGATCCAGTGTTCGATCCCGGTGTGCGCCTTCAGGCGCGCGACGATGGCCGCCGCATGCGGCTGCAACGCTTCGGTCAGATAGGCGAAGCCGAGATTCGGTTCGCGCGCGCAACCCGGGAGCTTCGACTGCGCATCGAGTTCTGCGAGGCAGAACGCGAGCGTCTGCGACCAGTCTGCGTGCGACGCGTGCGCGTAGGGAAATCGCATGGCGGGATCCAGCACGGCATTATGCCCCCGCCCGCGGCGGCTACGCCGAATCCTGGCGTATCGGCAGCGACGTCAGGCGCGTGAACAGGCCCAGCGCGACCAGGAGCACCGCTGCCGAGGCGATGATCGCCGCCGGGTAATACAGGAATCCCGCCAGATCCTGCTGGCTGTACTTGATCACCATGATGAGCGACTCCAGCACCAGGGCCACCACCACCACGCTGCCGAAGCGCGCCACGCCGCGTCGGATCCGGACGATCGCGTTCTGCGGCCTGCCGTGATGCTCGTACTCCTGGTGCATGATCTCCGCCAGCTCGTAGACGGCGAGCGCCACCACCCCCGTGTGCAGGCCCTTGAACAGGCCCTTGGTCAGATCGCCGTTCTCGAGCAGCGGCATCACGATCTCGGACACGGCGTGGGCCGCGTAGAGCAGCGCGAAGCCGAGGAAGAAGATCGTGAAGGCGGGAACGAACAGCCGCGGCATCGCGTCGAAGAGGCGCGCCAGCCCCTGCGGGGGTGCGCTCTTCGATGGCAACGGCTGATCGGCTGACGGCTCGCTCAGATCAGCTTGAAGCGGCAATCGATTTCTTCCTTCGGCAGCGTCAGGGTTCTGTCGGGTGCGAGCTGGATCGTCACGGTGTGCGCGGTTTCGCTCTGCACGAAGCCGAGGCGGCCCGTCGTCGTGTAAACGATTTCCTTGCGCATCGGGTGGGTCACGGGGGTCGGGCTCGTTTCCGGTTCGTGTGCGCTCTGCGCCATGGCGGTCTCCTCGTCAGCCTCTTCTCAAATGGCGACGCAAACCATCCTAGGCAGACTCCGCACGGGTGTCTGTCGGACGGTTCGCGCCGCGCCTGTCGTCGTCTGTCCTACAGTCGCGTTCGCTGATGCCGGACATCGCGCCGCGCGCATTGCGGTGCCGACGAGGCCGCGGGCAAGCTTGCCTGGGAGCGGACGGTCGCGTTCTTCCGCGAGCACCTCATCTGATGCCTTCGCGCCTGGCATGGCGGGGCGGGCTTGACAGCCCCGCCCGGTCCGGTGGATACTAAACTTTATGGTTAAGTATTCAGACAATCGCCTCGACACGGTCTTCGGCGCGCTCGCAGACCGCACGCGGCGCGGGATTCTCGAGTCCCTCGCCGCAGGCGATCGTGCGGTCTCGGAGCTCGCGGCGCCGCACGAGATGTCGCTCCCCGGGTTCATGAAGCACCTGCGCGTGCTCGAGGCGGCCGGCCTGGTTGCGCGCTCGAAGGCTGGGCGGGTGGTGCGCTGCGAACTCTCGGCCGCGCCGCTGCAGGCCGCCGCGAACTGGATGCAGCGCTACGAAAGATTCTGGGGCGAGAAACTCGATGCGCTCGCGCGCTATCTCTGCCAGCAGGAGGCATTGCAGCGATGGAACAAGCCGCAGTCACGGCAAGACCCTTCCTCGTCCTCGAGCGCTTCTACCCGGTCGCGCCGGAAAAAGTCTGGCGCGCGTGGACCGACCCGCAAGAGCTGAAGCGCTGGTTCGGGCCCGGCGGCAACGATCCGGTGTCGCTGGTCGAGCTCGATCTGCGTGCGGGCGGGCGCTACCGCATCGTGTTCGGCGGTCCTGACGGTGCGGCGCATGAAGTCCAGGGCGTGTACCGGGAGGTCGTACCCAACCGCAAGCTGGTATTCACCTGGGTCTGGCCGCGGACCACGCCCGAGCGCGAGTCGCTCGTGACGATCGAGTTCAGGGAAGTCGCGCGCGGCACCGAACTCGTCTTCCGGCACGAGCGCTTCGCCGACGAGACGGTGCGCGACAACCACCGCCAGGGCTGGAGCGAGTCGTTCGTAAAGCTCGAGCGAGCGCTGCTGGAGATGTGACAACCCAATACACCAAGGAGGACTCATGTCTTACGTAGACGGATTCGTGGTGCCCGTGCCGAAGAGAAACCTGCAGGACTATCGCCGCATGGCGCGCAAGGCGGGCAAGGTCTGGCGCGAGCACGGCGCGCTGCAGTACGTCGAGTGCGCCGCGGATGACGTCAAGCCGGGCAGGCTGACGTCGTTTCCGCAGGCGGTGAAGCTCAAACCGGGCGAGGTAGTGTGGTTCTCGTGGATCGTCTACAAGTCGCGCCGGCACCGCGACCGCATCCTGGCGCAGGTGATGAAAGACCCGCGCCTGGCGAAGATGATGGATCCGAAGGCGATGCCGTTCGACGGCAAGCGCATGTTCTGGGGCGGATTCAAGGTGATGGTGCAGCTGTGAGCGCCTGAACAGGAGGTCGACCATGCCGATCAGGCAAAGGATTGCGCCGTGTTTGTGGTTTGACGATCAGGCCGAAGAGGCGGCCGGGTTTTATACCGCGATCTTCAGGAATTCGAAGGTCGTGAGAATCGCCCGCTACGGCGAGGCGGGACACGAGGTCCACGGCAGAACGGCGGGAACGGTCATGACGGTGGCTTTTGAACTCGACGGGCAGGCGTTCACCGCCCTCAACGGCGGCCCGATCTTCAAGTTCAACGAGGCCATCTCGCTGCAGATCAACTGCGAGACGCAGGCGGAAGTGGACTATTACTGGACGAAGCTGTCCGCGGGCGGGGATGCCAAGGCGCAGCAATGCGGCTGGCTCAGGGACAAGTTCGGCGTGTCGTGGCAGGTGGTGCCCGCCGCGCTGCCGGAAATGATGACCGATCCAGATGCCAGAAAATCCGGAAGAGTCATGAACGCCTTGCTGCAAATGAAGAAGCTCGACATCGACGCCCTGAAGCGGGCGTACATCGGATAATCACCAAGGAGATGGCATGCAAATCCAGTCCTATCTTTTCTTCGACGGGCGCTGCGAGGAGGCGATCGAGTACTACCGCAAGGCGCTCGGCGCCGAGCTGATGATGCTGATGCGCAACCGCGAAAGCCCCGAGCCGCCGCCGCCGGGGATGCTGCCGCCCGGCTCGGAAAACAAGGTGATGCACGCGAGCCTTCGCATCGGCGACAGCGTCGTCATGGCCTCCGACGGCCACTGCCGGGGCCAACCCAGCTTCCAGGGCTTTTCGCTCTCGCTCACGGTGCCGGACGCGGCGCGCGCCGACCAGCTCTTCGCCGCGCTCGCCGACGGCGGACAGGTGCAGATGCCCCTCGCCAAGACGTTCTTTTCGCCGCGCTTCGGCATGGTCGCCGATCGCTTCGGCGTGTCGTGGATGGTCTACGTCGAGCCCAAGCCGTGAAGCCAACGCCGCGGCAGTAACGCGCTAGCTTCCTTTCCACACGGGTTTGCGCTTGCCGAGGAAGGCGTCCATTCCCTCGCGGAAGTCCTCGCTCATGTAGCACATCAGCACGAGGTCGTCGCCCTCGCCGTGCGGGATCTTCGGCCGCAGGCGGTAGAGCGCCTCCTTGGTCGCCTGCAGCGTGAGCGGGGCGTGGCTCGCGAGCAGGCGCGCCAGTTCCTCGGCGCGCTGCATCAGCGCGGCACCATCCTCGAGCAGTTCGCCCACCAGTCCGATCGCGAGCGCCTCCCCGGCCTCGATCAGCCGGGCCTTGAAGATGATGTCCTTGACGAGTGCCGGCCCGAGCAGTGCCGCGAGGCGCGCGTAGTTCTGCATCGACAGGCAATTGCCGAGCGTGCGCGCCACCGGAAAGCCGAAGCGGGCGCTCTTCGCGGCGATCCTCAGATCGCAGCAGGCGGCGATGCCGGCGCCGCCGCCGGTGCAGGCGCCCTGGATGGCAGCAATGGTGGGCACGCGGCAGCGTTCGAGCGCGCCGAGCGAGCGGTCGATGCGCGCCTCGTAATCGAGCGCGTCCTGCGGCTTGTCGAAAGCACGGAACTGCGAAATGTCGGTGCCGGCGGCGAAGGCCTTGTCGCCGGCGCCGGTGAGCACCAGGGCACGGATCGAGCGATCCTCGTTCGCCTGCGCGCAGATCCCGGCAAGGCGGTCGTACATCGCGAAGGTGAGCGCGTTTCTCGCCTGCGGCCGGTTGAACGTCAGGTAGGCGACGCCGTCGCGCACTTCGTGCAGCAGCTCGCTCATATTGGCCTTCTTCTCCTGTGGATTTTCAGCCCGCATTCTCCCACGCCCTCGGTGCGGCGCGCCGCCTGCGAAACGCAGCAGCCGCACCGCGGGAAGACCGCTATATTCGGCTCATGAGCGCCCCCAACCGCCGCGCGATGATTCTGCTCCTCGTCCTGAGCGGAACCATCATCTCGATCTGCATGGGCCTGAGGCAGAGCCTGGGCCTGTTCATGCGGCCGATGACGCTCGACATCGGCGTTTCGGCGGCGAGCTTCGGGTTCGCGATCGCCCTGCAGAACATCGTCTGGGGCATCTCGCAGCCCTTCGTCGGTGCGCTCGCCGACCGCTACGGCGCGCGACCGGTGCTCGTCTGGACGGCGCTCTGCTTTGCCGCAGGGCTGCTGCTGATGGTGGTCTCGCGCGGCGCGCTGGGCCTGGATGTCGCCGGATTTCTCCTCGGCATCGGCACCGCGGGCACGGCGTTCGGCGTGCTGATGGGAGTGGTGACGCGCGCGACGCCGCCGGAGCGGCGCAGCCAGACGGTGGGCCTCGTCGCGGCGGCGGGCTCGCTCGGCACGCTGCTCCTGGCGCCGTTCGGGCAGGGGCTGATCGATGCCTTCGGGTGGCAGGTGGCGATGATCGCTTTCGCCGTGATCGCGGGCTCGATGGTCGCGTTTGCGCTGCCGATCAGGGGCCTGGAGATCGCGCTCAATGCGCAGCCCGCGGCCGCAGGCGCAACGGCGCTGCCGAAATCCATCGGCAAGGCGCTGCGCGACGCGCTCGCTCATCGCGGCTACCTTTTCATGACGCTTGCGTTTTTCGCCTGCGGCTTCCAGCTCGTGTTCATTACGACGCACCTTCCGGCGTACCTGCAGCTGTGCGGCGTCGCGCCGGGCGTCAGCGCGACCGCGCTCGGACTCATCGGCCTGTTCAACACGATCGGCACCTACTGCTTCGGGCTGCTCGGCGCGCGCTACAGCCAGAAGCACCTGCTCGCGCTGATCTATCTATTGCGAACCGTCTTCATCGTTGGCTTCCTGGCCGTGCCGGTCAGCGCCGCCTCGACGCTGGTGTTCGCGGCGGCGATGGGCATGCTGTGGCTGGGCGTTTCGCCGCTGGTCACCGGCATCCTCGCGCGCGTCTTCGGCCTGACGCACTTCGGCACGCTCTACGGCGTGGTGTTCTTCAGTCACCAGGTGGGCTCGTTCTTTGGCGCCTGGATGGGAGGCCTGGTGTTCGGCTGGACGGGCAGCTACGACTTCGCCTGGGGCGCGCTGATCGCGATCGGCGCGCTTGCTTTCACGCTGCAATGGTTGATGGACGACCGTCCGCCGCCGGTGCGCCGCGGCCTGGGCGGACTGGCACCCGCCGGCGCGTGAGCGATTTGCGGGCGGACTTGGGCTTGGCTACACTGCCGGCTGGCAACCACGAAAGGAGGTGATCCAGTGAGAGACGACCAAGGCAACCCCGGTGGGCGAGGCTCCATAACCGGATCAACTCGCGGGACAAGGAGCATCGCCGGCTGAGCGCCGGCATGCCTTCAGCAGCAAAAACGCCCCGGTCGCGCAAGCGCACCGGGGCGTTTCATTTGGTGCGCCGTGCTGGGTGCACCAAAAAAAAGGCCCGCCGAAGCGGGCCTTCTTCAGTGCGGCCTGAAGCTCAGAGCGGGCGGATGTTGATCGCCTGCTCGCCCTTCGGGCCGGTCGTGATGTCGAACGACACCTTCTGACCGTCCTTGAGGCTCTTGAAGCCCGAGCCCTGGATGGCGGAGAAGTGCGCGAACAGGTCTTTGCCACCACCATCGGGGGTGATGAAGCCAAAGCCTTTCGCATCGTTGAACCACTTGACGGTTCCGTTTGCCATTTCAAATACCTTTCAAAAAATATAATAAGAACGGGCTTTCGCCCACCTGCCGGAACGCCAAGAAGAAATCGCGCGAATGGACCTGCGTGAACTGCTTGAAGAAACCAGCGGGACGTATTGTACACGTAAAATCAGTGGCATGAAACTGGGCATCGTGCCGGTGACGCCGTTCCAGCAGAACTGCTCCCTGCTGGTGTGCGAGCGCTCGAACCGCGCCGCGATCGTCGACCCGGGCGGGGATCTCGACGAAATCCTCGGCGCACTGCAGCAATCGGGCGCCGAACTGGACAAGATCCT
Organism: Betaproteobacteria bacterium; assembly: GCA_004298295.1. Taxonomy (GTDB): domain Bacteria; phylum Pseudomonadota; class Gammaproteobacteria; order Burkholderiales; family SG8-39; genus 2-02-FULL-66-14. The sequence goes on from SCUH01000227.1 coordinate 7,996, forward strand.
CCTCACCCACGGCCACATCGACCATTGCGGCGGCACGGCCGAGCTGCGGCGCCGCACGGGCGTGCCGGTCGAGGGACCGCAGCGCGAGGAGCGGTTCTGGATCGACCAGCTGGCGCTGCAGGGCATGCGTTTCGGCCTGCCGGGCGTGGAGGTCTTCGAGCCCGACCGCTGGCTGGAAGGGGGCGACGAGGTGCGTTTCGGGGAAGTGAGGCTGGAAGTGAGCCACTGCCCAGGGCACACGCCGGGCCACGTGATCTTCTTCTCGCGCGAGGATCGGCTGGCGATCGTGGGCGACGTGCTCTTCGCGGGCTCGATCGGCCGCACCGATTTTCCGCGCGGCGACTTCGACACCCTGATCCGCTCGATCACCACGCAGCTCTGGCCGCTCGGCGACGACGTGGCCTTCGTCCCCGGCCACGGGCCGATGTCGACCTTTGGCGAGGAGCGCGCCACCAACGCCTTCGTCGCCGACCGCGTGCTTGCCCGCGGCGGGCGCGGCGGCGAGGGCCGGCAGCGCTTTCTGTGAGACGGCGCTAGAAAAGGTGTACCGCGCTCGGGAACCAGAACCCGATGACGCAGAAGGCGATGCCCAGCAGCCCCAGCCCGCCGGCGATCCAGCTGAGCGCCACCACGCCGGTGATGATCTCGGCGGAGGCGAGCACGATCGCGATCTGCATCGCGGCGGAGGCGAGTTCGTAGTGATGGTACGCGGCGAGCGCGACGTCGCGTTTTTTCTCGGCGGCCTTGGCGCGCGTCGCGAGCTCCTTGCGGCCTTCCTGGGTGTCGGGCTCCGACTGGTAGCGCTCCGCGGCGTCCTTCCATTTCTGCAGCTGCCGCTTCACCGCCTCGGGCGCGTTGTCCGCAAACTGGGCGTCCAGCTGCTCGGCGGCGGTGCGCATCGTCGTCTGGCGGATCGTCTTCGCCTGGAAGAACGCCCACAGGTTCGAGGCTTCGATGTTGTAGCTCAGGGCGCCGGTCTGCGCCGACTTGCCGAGCGTCTCGGAAAAGGCGAGGGCGAGCGCGAGCAGCGAAATCAGCAGCGCGACCTTCCTGTTGGACGGGTCGACGTGGCCGTGACTGCCGGACATGGGGGTTCTCCGGAAACTTGCGGGGCGCGATTCTATCGCGAACCCGCCCCGCAAGCGCGGGCAGGCGGTCAGGGCCGGATCACGTTTGCGGGGTCCGGACGCTCGCTCTCCGGTGCCTGGCTGTAGTCGCCGAAAGGCCCGTCGCGCTCGGCGACCGCCGCGCGCACGCCGTCTTTGCGGGACAGCTCGATAAAGCGCAGCGCGTCGGGCGTATTGCGCATCAGGCCGTCGAGGATCGGTCCCAGGGTCTGCGTCGAGGCGAGGCCCATGTTTTCGTAGGCATGATTGACGACGAGTTTCATGGCCGAGAGCTGCGACAGCGGGATCGTGGCGAGCTGGGTGGCTGCCTTCCTGACCGTCGCCTCCAGTTGCGCGAACGGCACCGCCGTGTTGATCAGCCCGATCGCGGCCGCCTGCCGGCCCGAGAGCGCTTTACCGGTGAGCGCGTATTCCTTTGCCTTCGTCAGCCCGAGCCGGTAGATCCACAGGCCGCTCAGATAGGCGCCCCACATTCGCGAGTACGGGGTCCCGATGCGCGCATCTTCGCTCGCGATCACGAGGTCGGCGGCCAACGCGTAGTCGCTGCCTCCGCCCACGCACCAGCCGTGGACCTGCGCAATCACCGGCTTGGGCGAGCGCCAGAGGCTCATGAATTTCTGCGTCGGCGCGACGGCGTCGGCCGTGGAGAAGACGAAATCCTTGCCCGGGTCCCAGCAGCCGTCGGTATTGATGTACCGGTCCCAGTGATGGAAGCCCTGCCCGAAATCGAATCCGCCGCAG
>SCUH01000228.1 GCA_004298295.1 Betaproteobacteria bacterium
ACACTTATCGGCTGCGAATTTTTAAAGAGCGTTGGTTGCGGGGAGAGGATTTGAACCTCTGACCTTCGGGTTATGAGCCCGACGAGCTGCCAGACTGCTCCACCCCGCGCCCGAAGAAGAGAAAGATTGTAGCCGTCCTGAACAACCACTGTCAACCACTGCTGCAGATATTCCCGCGTACCTAGTCGGCTGAAGCGCCGCTCGCCCGGATCACGCGCGACCACTTGGCGGATTCACTGCGGATCCAGGCGCTGAATTCGGCCGGCGAATTCGCAACCACGTCAAACCCCTGCTTGCCAAGCGATTCCTGGGTGTCGCTCGCCCGCATGGCGCGCACGGTTTCACCGCTCAGACGGGATACGACGGCTGGCGCGGTCCCGGCCGGCGCCAGCAACCCGATCCAGGCCAGCGATTCGAGTTGCGGGTAGCCCAACTCGGCAACGCTCGGCACGTCGGGCGCCAGCGCGCTGCGTTTCAGGCCGGTGACGGCGAGACCGCGGATCCTCCCGGTCTTCACGTGCGGCAGTACGGCTGGAATGATGGCAAACATGGCGTGAACGTTGCCCGCCAGCATGTCGGTGACCGCTGGTGGAAATCCGCGATAGGGAATGTGGACCGCGAACACCTTGGCATCGCTCTTGAGCAGTTCCATCGTCAGATGTGACGCGCTGCCGCCGCCGACCGAGGCATACGACACGCGCCCGGGATTGCTCCGGAGATATTGGATGAATTCCTTGAACGATCCCGCGCCGAGCGCCGGGACCGCGACCAGCATCTGCGGCGACGAGGCCAGCAGCGAGATCGGCAGCAGGTCCTTGTCCGAGTCATAGGGCATGTCCTTGTACAGGAACTTGTTGACCGCAACCGGACCGTTCACCGCGACCAGCAGCGTATGCCCGTCCGGCGGCGATTTCGCCACCGCATCGGCGCCGATGTTGCCCCCTGCGCCGGTGCGGTTCTCGACGACGAAGGGCTGTCCCAACGCCGACTGCAGCTTGGCCGCCAGTGTCCGGCCGACGATGTCGGGCGTGGAGCCCGCCGGGTACGGCACGATGACCTTGACGGGCTTCGATGGATAGGGCTGTGCGCTCGCCGCCAACGACAGCAGACCCAGAATCACTACTGCGATCGCCTTGTTCATCAGATCCTCTCCGTTTCACCGCTGCGCGGCTGCCAAAGCATCAGGCGTCGCTCGGCGAGCGTGACGATGCCATCGAGCACCAGCGCGAACGCCGTCAGCACAAGTATGCCTGCGAACACGCTGTTGATGTCGAACGTCCCCTCGGCCTGCAGAATCAGGTAGCCCACACCACGCGAGGAGCCGAGATATTCGCCGACCACCGCGCCGACGAAGGCCAGTCCGACCGAATTATGCAGGCTCGCGAAGACCCAGCTCATCGCGCTCGGCACATACACGTGCCGCAGCAGCTGCCGCTCGCTCGCGCCGAGCACGCGCGCGTTGGCGAGCACCGTATGGCTCACCTCGCGCACGCCCTGATAGACATTGAAAAAGACAATGAAGAACACCAGCGTGACGCCCAGCGCCACCTTGGAGGCCATGCCAAGGCCGAACCAGACGCCGAAGATCGGTGCCAGGATCACGCGCGGCATCGAGTTGACCGCCTTGATATAGGGATCAAACAGCGCCGCCGCAGTCGGGCTGAGTGCAAGCCAAAGGCCGACCACGAGCCCTGAGACGGTGCCGATCGCGAATGCGAGCACGGTCTCCAGCAAGGTCACCCAGAGGTGCTCGTAAATCGAGCCGGAGGAAAACCAGATCCAAACCCGGGACAGCACTTCGAGCGGCTGGCCGAAGAAGAAGGCCGCCTTGTTCGGATTGTCGAAGTAAAGCGGCGGCAGCAGCGTCGGGTGTGTGGTGACGTGCCAGATCGTGAACAGGCCGGCGACGATCAGCACCTGCCAGAGCCGCAGGTGCCTACTGGTTCTTCTGCTGTTCATAGCCTTTGAGCACTTCCTGCTTCATCGTTTGCCAGATTTTCGTGTGCAGCTCGATGAAGCGCGGCGTGAGCCGGATCTCGGCAACATCGCGCGGCCGCGGCAGGTCGATTTCGTATTCGCCGATCGGACGGGCTTCGGGCCCGGCCGAGAGCACGACGACCCGGTCGGAAAGCGATATGGCTTCCTCCAGGTCGTGGGTGATGAACACTACCGACTTGCGGTTCGCAGACCAGAGTTCGAGCAGTTCGTTTTCCATCAGCTGCCGAGTCTGGATGTCGAGCGCGGAAAAGGGCTCGTCCATGAGGATGATCTGCGGGTCGAGGATCAGGGTCTGCGCCAGCGCCACGCGCTTGCGCATGCCGCCCGAGAGCTGATGCGGGTAACGGTGTCCGTGGCCGCGCAGGCCGACGCGCAGCAGCCAGCCTTCGGCCTGGCGCACCGCGACCTCGCGTGCCAGGCCGCGGAACTCCAGCCCGATCGTGACGTTGTCCAGTGCCGTGCGCCACGGCAGCAGCGCCTCCGTCTGGAAAAGGTAGCCTGAATTTCGGTTCAGGCCCGCCAGCGGTTCGCCGAACACGCGCACGCTTCCGGCAGAGGGCGTCAGCAACCCGGCAGCGATGTTCAGCAGCGTCGACTTGCCGCAGCCGGTGGGTCCGACCACGGAAACGAACTCGCCCGGGCGCACCACCAGCGTCGCGTCGCGGATCGCGGTGAAGCGCGCCGCGCCTTCCGAGACGAAGGTGACGGTGATGTGTTCCAGCGCGAGCGCCGGCGCCGCCTGCATCGGCCGTGCTATTTCTTCCCGCCGTACTTGGCGAGTGCTTTTTTCACGAACGCGTTGGTATAGGTTTCTGCGAGATTGACCTGATCGGGCTTGACCGCCGGGTTGAACGACGCGATCGCCCTGAGCGTGGTCTTCGCGCCCGCATCGCTGAACAGTCCGTCCTTCGAGTACGCCGTCTTCACGTTGTTGTAAGCGAACAGGTACATCGCCTTGTTGCCGAGCAGGTATTCCTCCGGCACCGTATTCAGGATCTGCTGCGGCGAGGCTTCCTGCATCCAGAGCAGCGCCCGCACCATCGCATTGGTGAGCGCCTGCACCGTGTTCGGATTCTTCCGGATGAACTCCACGGGCGCATAAAAGCTCGCCGCCGGCATCGGGCCACCGAAGAGCTTCTCGGTCCCTTCGGGCGTGCGCGTCTCGGCGATGATCTTGATCTTGCCATCCTTCTCGAGGATGGTCATCGCCGGATCGGTCTGCGACACCACGTCCACCCTGCCCTGATCGACCGCCGCAATCACGGTCGAGCCGGCGCCGAGACCGATCACCGAGATGTCGCTCGGCTTCAGCCCGCCCTTGGCGATGAAGAAATTGGCCACCATGTTCGTGCTGGAACCGGGCGCACTCACGCCGACCTTGAGCCCCTTCAGGTCCTTCGGCGACTTGTAACCCGCGGCCTTAGACGACACGATTCCAATGCTGATCTGCGGCGAAGCCCCCGCCAGCACGAAGGCCTGGAAATGGATCTTCTTCGACTGCATGTTGATCGTGTGCTCGTAGGAGCCCGACACCACATCGGCACTGCCGCCGACCACCGCCTCGAGCGAGCGCGTCCCGCCGGCGAAATCGCTGATGCGGACATTGAGGCCTTCATCTTTGAAGTAGCCCAGCCGCTCGGTAATCGTGAGCGGCAGGTAGTAAAGCGCCGACTTACCCCCGACCGCGATGTGCACATCGCGCTTCTCGATCTGTGCCTGGGCGCCGGCCGCGATGGCGCCGACGAGGAATGCCGCGACCCGTACCATTGCTTTCATACGATCCTCCTTGGATGAGGCTATAAACCGCGGCGATCGAGCATCGCCTGCGAGATGGTGCCGACGTCGACGAACTCGAGCTCACCGCCCAGCGGCACGCCGCGCGCGATGCGGCTGGCCTTGATGCCGCGTGCCCTGAGCATCTCGGCGATGTAGTGCGCCGTGGCTTCGCCTTCGTTGGTGAAATTGGTCGCCAGGATCACTTCCCTGACGATCCCGTCCGTGGCGCGCTCCAGCAGGCGATCGAGACCGATGTCGCGCGGACCCACCCCGTCGAGCGGCGACAGCCGCCCCATGAGGACGAAATACAGGCCGGAATAGCTCAAGGTCTGCTCGACCATCGCGAGGTCGGCCGACGTCTCGACCACGCACAGCAGCGCCGGATCGCGTCCATGCGAGCGGCACAGACCGCACAGCTCGCCTTCAGTGAAGTTGTTGCAACGTGTGCAGTGCCTGACCGCTTCGAGCGCGCCATCGAGCGCGCGCGCGAGCTGCTCCGCCCCGATACGATCGTGCTGCAGCAGGTGGTAGGCCATTCGCTGGGCGCTGCGCGGACCGACGCCCGGCAGGGCGCGCAAGGCATCGATCAGCGCTTCGAGCCCCCGCGCGCCCGGCAACTCGCTTCGCGCCATCACGCTAGAACGGCAGCTTCATGCCGGGCGGCAGCCCCAGCCCGGCGGTGAATCCGCTCATCTTCTCGGCAACCGTCTGCTCGACGCGGCGCGCGGCGTCGTTGAATGCCGCCGCTACCAGGTCTTCGAGCATTTCCCTGTCGTCGCCGACCAGCGACGGGTCGATCGTCACGCGCTTCACGTCGTGCTTGCAGGTCATGACCACCTTCACCAGGCCGGCGCCGGACTGTCCTTCCACCTCGACGCCCGCCAGCTGCTCCTGCATGCGACGCATGTTGTCCTGCATCATCTGCGCCTGCTTCATCAACTGGCCGATGTTTCCGCGCATCGTCACTTGCCTCCCTCATCCATTCTTGGGTGCCGGGCGTGCCCCCGGCTCCACCACGCGCCCGTCGAACAAAGTCACCAGCTCCTGCACGAAACGGTCGCTTTTCACGGCCCGCGAGGCCTCCGCACGACGGGCATCGCGCGCGCCTGCTTCAAGCGCCGCCACCGAGTTTGCGACCGCTTCGCCGGCAATGACGCGCAACTGGATTGGCTTGCGCAAATGCTGCTCGAGCGCCGCCCTCAGCTTGTCGCAATAGCTGCGCTCGACAAGATGCGGCATCGACTTGGGCACCACCAGCTCAAACAGGGCGCCGTCGACGCGCGCCAGCTCGGCGTGACGCGCCAGTTCCTTGGCGACGCCACTGATCGCGAGTTGGCCGACCAGAGTGACCCAGTCGCCGGCGAAGTCCGCACGCCCGCCGGCTGCAGGGCCCGCTGCCGGCGCAACCTGCGGCGCGCTCGCGGTCTTGGCGGATGCTCGCACGTCGGCCGGCTTCGCGCTGTGGCTCGTCGTCTCGGCGCCTGCAACCTCGGGCCGGAAGGCGAACAGGCGCAGCAGCGTCATCACGAATCCGGCATGCTCGTCGGGTGCCAGTGGCAGATCCTCCCGGCCTTGCAGCGCAATCTGGTAGTACAGCTGAACCGCCTCGGCATCGAGCGACTGCGCCAACGAGGCGATGCGCTCGCGTTCCGGGAAATCGACGTCGAGCGCGTCCGGCACCGCCTGGCATAGCGCCACGCGCAGCAGCAGGCTCGCCAAGTCCTGCAACGCCGCGTCGAACGACAGCGAACGCGCTTGCATGGCGTCTGCGATCTCCAGTGCGACACGCACCTCGCCCCGCGCCACGGTCTCGAGCAGGCGCAGCAGATACGTCTCGTCGATCGCACCCAGCATGGCCCGCACGTTGTCGGCCCCGACGCGGCCGGCGCCGTGCGCAATGGCCTGATCGAGCAGCGACAGCGCGTCGCGCATGCTGCCGGCGGCAGCCCGCGCCAGCAGCGGCAGCGCCTCCGCCTCGCACGCGACGCCCTCCGCCTCAAGCACGCGGCCGAGGTGCGCGACGATGGCTGGACGCGGCATCTGCTTCAGGTTGAATTGCAGGCAGCGGCTCAGCACGGTGACCGGGACCTTCTGCGGATCGGTGGTCGCGAGGATGAACTTGAGGTGCGCCGGAGGTTCTTCCAGCGTTTTCAGCATCGCGTTGAACGCGTGGCCGGACAGCTGGTGCACCTCGTCGATGACATAAACCTTGAAACGGCCGCTCGTCGGGGCGTACACCGCTCGTTCGAGCAATTGCGTCATTTCGTCGACGCCGCGGTTCGACGCGGCATCCATTTCAATATAGTCGATGAAGCGGCCGCCGTCGATTTCGATGCACGCGGTGCACTGCCCGCAGGGCGCCGCGGTGACCCCGGTCTGGCAGTTGAGGCACTTGGCGAGGATGCGCGCCAGCGTCGTCTTGCCGACGCCACGCGTGCCGGTGAACAGATAGGCATGATGCAGACGCTGCTGGTCCAGCGCATGGCGCAGCGCCTTGACGACGTGCTCCTGCCCGATCAGCGTCGTGAAATCGCGCGGCCGCCACTTCCTGGCGAGAACTTGGTAACTCATGGCGGAAGTTTATCAGCCGGTGCGCGCACGCCAGGGGAAGGAGGTGAAAGGAGGGAGGGCTTTGCCCTCCTTCCCTTTCCGAGCTTGCACCGAGTCGAGCCGCACACGCGGCTCGACGTAAAGGTGGCGAGCCTGACCCCCGGCACTTGCAGGACCCAGCTGTGGCTGCTTCCTTCCGGACCTGACCAGGTTCACCGGACTGCAATGCGGGGAGGCCCGCCGTAGACTGTACATTGTGCACCGAATTGCGCCGTCTTGGCGGAGAGAGTGGGATTCGAACCCACGATACGCGATTAACGTATACACGCTTTCCAAGCGTGCGCCTTAAGCCGCTCGGCCATCTCTCCGCAGGGGCGCGATTCTACCCCACAAAAAGAAAAGGCCCGCCGCAGCGGGCCTTTTCAGGACTGCCTCAACCTTCAGGTGCCGCGGGTATCCAAGTCGCCCTCGAGCACCGGGTAGCGCACGTGGTCCACGAGTTCCTGGACTTCCTTCTCCAGGGCCTTGGTCAGCAGGCTCACCACGATGATGACGATGAAGCCGAGCGGCACGCCGAAGATGCCGGCCGAGATCGGGTTGATGTCCCACCAAGTGTTCTCGGCGATGGTGCCCTTGCGAGCCTTTTCGGTTGCACCCGGGTACGGGGTTGCATGCGGGCGCGGTGGACCCGTGCGCGCTGCGGCCGCGGCTTTGTCGGCCTCCCACCTCTTCTTCGTCGCCTCGGGACTCGCGGGGAATGACTTCAACGCATCCTCCGCAAGCTTGAGCTTCCCCGCTTCGGCGTTCGCCGCGCGCAAATCGGCCAGATTCTTCTCCACGGCTGCCTTTTCCGCGCTGAAGGATGCGGGCAGACCCTTGACCTTGGCGTCGGCTTCGTCGGCACGTTTCTTGAAAATACCACGCACCTCGAGCTCCTTCGGATCCCGCCCGCCTGCGACCGGCGCGCCGATTCTCGCACCGGGCGCGCCGCTGCGTCAGCTCGACTGCTTGAGCTGATCGAGGATCGCCGGGTTCTCCAGGGTCGAAACGTCCTGCTTGATCTCCTCGCCCTTGGCGATCGAGCGCAGCAGCCGCCGCATGATCTTGCCGGAGCGCGTCT
>SCUH01000229.1 GCA_004298295.1 Betaproteobacteria bacterium
ACTCGCCCTCGCGGTTGATCTTCAGGCGCGAGGTTTCCATCTGCAGGCAGCCGTTGGCGTGGATGTAGATCGATTCCGTGATCGCCTGCACCTGCTTCTCCAGCTTGGCGTAGTCGTTGCGCCGCAGCACCTTCGGGTCGGCGTCCTCGACGATCTGCGGCAGCGCGGTCCAGCCGATCTGGTGCTCGATTTCGGTGACGAACTGCTCGATGCGGTTGGCGGCCGAAGCGGCCTTCTCACGCGCCAGCGCGATGAGCGAATGGCGCGTCTCGAGATAGGAGAAATAGACGCCGATCGCGCCGCTCAGCACCAGCGCAGTCACCACCAGCGCGATGATGAGCGCGAGATACTTGCGGTAGATGCGGCGACGCGCGGCCATGGCTTTCCCCGGCGCCGAGGGTCTACCGCGGCCTGCGTCCTGTCAACTGCGGCGCGCAGCGGGACCCGGTCCCGCTGCGCCGCCCCTGCGCCCCGGCGCGCTTACCGGCTCGCGATCTCCTCGCGCACGCGTTTCAGTTCAGCCCGCGCGCCCGGCGATCCGGACGTGACCGACGCCAGCTTCTCGTAGTGCACGCGCGCCCGGGTCCTGTCGCCGGAACGCTCGGCGGCGAGCGCAGCGCCGTAAAGGCCGCGGAAGCGGTTCGGCTCCTTGCCGATCGAAGCCTCGTACTGCGGGAGCGCCTCCGCAGGACGCTCGGCTTGCATCAGCATATCACCGAGCAGCTCGCGGGCCGGCATGAGCGGGCCGGGCACGACGGCGTGCTTTTCGGTCTGGTCCTCGCGATCCGCAGCCGCGCGCATGGCCGCGAGCGCTTCATCCTTGCGGCCCTCCGCGTACGCGTTCCACGCCGACACGATCTGCGCCTGGATCTCGGTCAGCTCGGCCCAATAGCCCAGCTTGCGCTCGACGAGCACCTTGTGCAGCTCGCGCAGTCGCGCCACCTCTTTGCGTGCGCCCGCCGCGTCCCCGCTGCGCGCTGCGCCCAGCCCGCGCGCATAAACGACGAGCGATTCGGCGTGCGGAAAGCGCTTCCAGTGCGTGTCCTTGATCGCCGCCGGGAGCTCCAGTCGTGCCGCCTCGCTCCACTGGCCACGCTCGAGCGCGAGACGCGCCGGAATCGCCGCATAGCCGAAAGCCTCCGCGAAATTCACCTCGTGCGCGAGCGGCTGCATGGCGCGACCCTGCGCCCAGACGCCCTCCGCGGCTGCGTCGTCGGCCAGCTGCAGATAGGCGTACACCATGTAATCCCACGCGTGCGGCGTCTGCGGTTTGACTCCGGTGTCGGCCGCAGCGCTGGCGGTGTTCGAAGCCACCGATTCGCGCCAGAAACCGACGCGCGTGAAGATATGCGAGGGCATGTGCTGCGCGTGCGCGGCCCCCGGCGCCACCTTGGCGTAGCGTTTGGCCGCCTCGAGCCCCTTGGCCGCTATCGGCGGGAAGTCGTAGCTGTGAATCAGGTAGTGCGCAACACCCGGGTGCCGCGGATGAGAGACGAACAGCGGCTCGAGCAGCGCCGCCGCCTTGAGCGGGCGCTCGTATTGCTTGTCGTTCAGATCATGGTTTGCACTGACCGCCAGGGCGTAAAGGATCTTCGCCTCGATATCATCCGGATACTTGGCCGCGAGCTTGCCCATCGCCTGCTCGTAGGCGAGCGCGCGCGGCCGGTGCGGCGTGTTGGCGTGGTCCCGGTACAGCTCGGCGAGCGCGTCGATGTAGTCGCGTTCGCGCGGCGTGCCGGCGCCCGTGGCGCGGGCCTTCTCGATGGCGTCACTGCCGTCCTTGAGCTTCAGGCTCACCGGCCAGCCAAAGGGATTATCGGAATACACCATCGCCAGGCCCCAATGCGCCATGCCGCAGCGCGGATCGAGCTGCGAGATTTCCTCGAATGCGCGCTTGCCTCTGCCCCAGTCGAAGGAGTGGTAGAGCGCCATGGCGCGGTGAAACCTGTCCTGCGCCGCGCTGGAGCAGGACACCTGGAACCTGACGTTGCCCAGTTCCCTGTCACTCGCCTTGGATTGCGCGAACGCCTCGCTCGCCAGCAGCGCTGCGAACACCGCCATGGCGAGACCTGATTGCAAGAGCTTCATTGCCTGCCTCCTCTTGACTTGCGCCAGTCCGGAAAGGGTCAGCGTGCACAGCGCGACGATCCGAATCAGCAACCGGACCGGATTCATGTTGTCCCGGCTAGTGAGTGAGACTCATTTCATAGTTTACACGTTGAAGACGTCACGGCAACCGAGTCCTCAACGCGGAAGTACGGAGGCCCCGGTGAGGAATTCGTCCACCGCGCGGGCGCACTGCCGGCCCTCGCGGATCGCCCACACCACGAGCGACTGGCCGCGGCGCAGGTCACCGGCGGCGAACACTTTCGGCGCGCTGGTGGCGTAGCTGCGCTTGCCCTCGGTGTCCGCCTTGGCGTTGCCGCGTGCGTCCTTTTCGACGCCAAAGGCCTCCAGCATCGATGGCCACGGCGAGACGAAGCCCATCGCGAGCAGCACCAGGTCGGCGGGCAGCGTGAACTCCGAGCCCGCGATCTCGACCATCCTGCCGTCCTTCCACTCGAGCCGCACCAGCCTGAGGGCTTTCACCCTGCCGGCCTCGCCGATGAATTCCTTGGTTGCGACCGACCAGTCGCGCTCGCAACCCTCTTCGTGCGATGACGATGTCCGCAGACGCGTCGGCCAGTACGGCCACACCGGGTTGCGCGCGGCATCGGGCGGCATCGGCAGGAGTTCGAGCTGGGTCACGGAAAGCGCGCCGTGGCGGTTCGAGGTGCCGACGCAATCCGAACCGGTGTCGCCGCCGCCGATCACGACGACGCGCTTGCCGCTTGCCCAAAGCGCCTTCACCTGAGGATCGCCCGCGATGCGCCGGCTTTGCAGCGGCAGGAACTCCATGGCGAAGTGCACGCCATCGAGCTCGCGTCCCGGCAGCGGCAGGTCGCGCGGCTGTTCAGCGCCGCCCGCCAGCACCACGGCGTCGTATTCCGAGAGCACCTGCTGCGGCGCGACAGCCTGCGCCGGCGCATTGCCCGCGCCGACCGGCGCTGCGCCCACGACGTGGTTGACGCGGAACTCGACGCCTTCGGCGCGCAGCTGCTCGACGCGCCGGTCGATCTGCCATTTTTCCAGCTTGAAATCGGGTATGCCGTAGCGCAGCAGCCCGCCGACGCGGTCGTTCTTCTCGAACACCACGACGACGTGCCCTGCGCGCGCCAGCTGCTGTGCGCAGGCAAGCCCGGCCGGCCCCGAGCCGACCACGGCGATGCGCTTGCCGGTCTTGACGAGCGCCGGCAGCGGCTGCACCCAACCCGCCTCCCAGGCCCTGTCGATGATCGCGTGCTCGATCGACTTGATGCCGACCGGGTCGCTGTTGATGCGCAGCGTGCAGGCCTCCTCGCACGGCGCCGGGCACACGCGCCCGGTGAACTCCGGGAAGTTATTGGTCGAATGCAGCACCTCGATGGCGCGTTCCCAGTCCTGCCGGAAGACGAGGTCGTTCCAATCGGGAATGATGTTGTTGATCGGACAGCCCGACATGCAGAACGGCGTGCCGCAGTCCATGCAGCGGGCACCCTGCACCTTGGCTTCGGCGTCGGTCAGATGGACGACGAACTCGCGGTAGTGCTTCTTGCGCTGCTCCGGCGCTTCGGCGGCCTCGTACAGGCGCTGGTACTCGAGAAATCCCGTGACCTTGCCCATTCAGGCCGCTGCCTTCCGCTGTGCCGCCGCAAGCTCTCCCAGCGCGCGCCGGTATTCCTTGGGAAAGACCTTCACGAAATGCAGCCTGCGCTCGGACCAGTGCTCCAGGATCGCGTGGGCGCGGCTGCTCCCGGTATGGCGCGCGTGGCGCTCGATGAGCGCCTTCAGCATCGGCTCGTCGCATTGGCCCAGGTGCCACAAGTCGCGCGACACCTTGGCCTGCTGCTCGCTTTCCATCAGCACCGGCTCGAAATCGACCATCGCCGTATTGCAGCGCTTGGCGAACTCGCCGTCGACGTCGTAGACGTAGGCGATGCCGCCCGACATGCCCGCGGCAAAGTTCCTCCCCGTGAGCCCGAGCACGGCCACGGTGCCGCCCGTCATGTACTCGCAGCCATGGTCGCCGAGGCCCTCGACGACCGCCTGCGCACCCGAGTTGCGCACCGCGAAGCGCTCGCCCGCGACGCCGCGGAAGTAGGCTTCGCCGGCGATGGCGCCGTAAAGCACCACGTTGCCGGTGATGATGTTGTCACCCGGCTCGCCCCGGAACTTCGGCGACGGCTGCACCGAGATGCGGCCGCCCGACAAACCTTTGCCGCAATAGTCGTTGGTCTCGCCGATGAGATCGAGCGTGACGCCGCGCGCGAGGAAGGCGCCGAAGCTCTGTCCTGCGGAACCCGCCAGACGCACGTGGATCGTGTCGTCCGGCAGGCCGTCGTGGCCGTAGCGCCGGGCGATTTCCCACGACAGCATGGTGCCGACGGTGCGGTTGACGTTGCGGATCGGCGTCTCGATGCGCACTTTTTCGCCGCGTTCGAGCGCCGGGCGCGCGAGCTCGATGAGGCGATTGTCGAGCGCCTTCTCCAGCGCGTGATCCTGCCGCTCGCAGTAATAGCGCGCCACGCCGTCCGGCAGCTGCGGGCTCGCAAAGATCCGGCTGAAATCGAGTCCCTTCGCCTTCCAGTGCTCGATTCCGCGCTTCATGTCGAGCAGGTCGACGCGCCCGATCAGCTCGCCGAAGCGACGCACGCCGAGCCGCGCCATCAGCTCGCGCACTTCCTCGGCGACGAAGAAGAAATAATTGACGATGTGCTCCGGCTTGCCGGAGAAACGCTTGCGCAGCACCGGATCCTGCGTCGCTACGCCCACCGGACAGGTGTTGAGGTGACACTTGCGCATCATGATGCAGCCCTGCACGACGAGCGGCGCGGTGGCGAAACCGAACTCGTCCGCCCCCAGGATGGCCCCGATGACGACGTCGCGTCCGGTCTTGATCTGGCCGTCGACCTGCACCGCGATGCGGCCCCGCAGGCGATTGAGGGTCAGGGTCTGCTGCGTTTCGGCAAGGCCCAGTTCCCAGGGCGTGCCCGCGTGCTTGATCGACGACCACGGCGAGGCCCCGGTGCCGCCGTCGTGGCCGGAGATCGTGACGTGATCGGCTTTCGCCTTCGACACGCCCGCCGCCACGGTGCCGACGCCGACCTCCGAAACCAGCTTCACCGAGATCGACGCGGTCGGATTGGCGTTCTTCAGGTCGTGAATCAGCTGCGCCAGATCCTCGATCGAGTAGATATCGTGGTGCGGTGGCGGTGAAATGAGTTCCACCCCCGGCGTGGCATAGCGCAATTCCGCGATGTACTCGGACACCTTGCGCCCGGGCAGCTGGCCGCCCTCGCCGGGCTTGGCCCCTTGCGCCATCTTGATCTGGATCTGCTCCGCACTGGCCAGGTACTCGGCAGTGACGCCGAAGCGCCCCGAAGCGACCTGCTTGATCTTCGACTTCAGGGTATCGCCTTCGGCGAGCGCGATGTCCGCCTCGACGCGCCCCGCGCCCAGGCGCGAGCGCAGGGTTTCGCCCAGCTTGACCGGCGCGTAACGCCGCCGGTCCTCCCCGCCCTCGCCGGTGTTCGACTTGCCGCCAATGCGGTTCATCGCCACCGCGAGCGTGGTATGGGCTTCGGTCGAGATCGAGCCGAGCGACATGGCGCCGCTCGAAAAGCGCTTCACGATTTCGCTGGCGGGTTCGACTTCCTCGAGCGGGACCGGGGCGACGCGGTCGATACGGAACTCGAACAGTCCGCGGAACGTCATGTGACGGCGGGACTGATCGTTGATGATCTGCGCGTACTCCTTGTAAGTGGAGTAGGACTGCTGGCGCGTGGCGCTCTGCAGCTTGGCGATGGCGTCGGGCGTCCACATGTGCTCTTCGCCGCGCACGCGCCAGGCGTACTCGCCACCGGCGTCGAGCGCATGCGCGAGCACCGGATCATTGCCGAAGCCCGCGCGGTGCAGCCGGATCGCCTCTTCGGCGATCTCGAACAGGCCGATGCCCTCCACCGAGGACGTCGTGCCGGAAAAATACTTGTCCACCAGCGAGCGCTTCAGCCCCACCGCCTCGAAGATCTGCGCGCCGGTGTACGACATGTAAGTCGAGATGCCCATCTTCGACATCACCTTGCGCAGCCCCTTGCCGATCGCCTTGACGTAGCTCCTCACCGCCTTGCCCTGGGCCGCGACATCTCCGGGGCGCATCGCCAGCACCGATTCGAGCGCCACATAGGGGTGGACCGCTTCGGCGCCGTAACCGCCGAGCAGCGCAAAATGGTGCACTTCGCGCGCCGAGCCGGTCTCGACCACCAGGCCGGCGCTCGTCCGCAGGCCCTTGCCGACCAGATGCTGGTGGATCGCCGACAACGCAAGCAACGCCGGTATCGCGACGCGCTCTGCGCTCAGCTTGCGGTCCGACACCACCAGGATCGAGTAGCCGCCGCGCACCGCGTCCTCGGCCTGTGCGCACAGCGACGCCAACCGCGCCTCGATCGCCTCCTTGCCCCAGACCACCGGGTAGGTGATATCGAGTTCGTCGGCGCGGAACTTGCCGCCGGTATAGCGCTCGATATGACGGATCTTCTCCATCTCGAAGAAATCGAGCACCGGCTGGCTCACCTCGAGTCGCAGCGGCGGGTTCATCTCGTCGATGCCGAGCAGATTCGGCTTGGGGCCGATGAACGACACCAGCGACATCACCAGCTCCTCGCGGGTCGAATCGATCGGCGGATTGGTGACCTGCGCGAACAGCTGCTTGAAGTAGTGGTACAGGGTGCGGTTCTTGTCCGACAGCACGGCGAGCGGCGAATCGTTGCCCATCGCGCCGACCGGCTCCTCGCCGTTGTCGGCCATCGGCGCCATGATGAACTTCAGGTCTTCCTGGGTGTAACCGAAGGCCTGCTGGCGATCGAGCAGGCCGACCGGCGAGCGCAGCGGCGGCGTCTTGTCGCTCTCGACGTCGTCGAGCTTGACCCGGATGCGCTCGATCCATTCGGCGTACGGCTTCGCACCGGCAAGCGACTCCTTCAGCTCGCGGTCGTCGACGATGCGGCCTTTTTCCAGGTCGACCAGGAACATCTTGCCCGGCTGCAGGCGCCACTTCTTGACGATCCGCTCTTCAGGGATCGGCAGACAGCCGCACTCGGAGCCCATGATCACCAGGTCGTCGTCGGTGACGATGTAGCGCGATGGCCGCAGGCCGTTGCGATCGAGGGTGGCGCCGATCTGCCGGCCATCGGTGAAAGCGATCGACGCCGGACCGTCCCAGGGCTCCATCATCGCGGCGTGGTATTCGTAGAACGCGCGCCGCGACGCATCCATGAGCGTGTGGTTCTCCCACGCCTCCGGAATCATCATCATCATGGCGTGCGCCACCGAGTAGCCGCCCATCACCAGGAGCTCGAGCGCGTTGTCGAAGGACGCCGAGTCCGATTGCCCGTCGTAGATCAGCGGCCAGATCTTGTTCAGGTCGTCGCCGAGCACCGGGCTCGAGATCGCCCCCTGGCGGGCGCGGATCCAGTTGACGTTGCCGCGCAGCGTGTTGATCTCGCCGTTGTGGCAGATCAGGCGGAACGGATGCGCCAGGTCCCAGGACGGAAAGGTATTGGTGGAAAAGCGCTGGTGCACCATGGCCAGCGCGGACTCCAGCCGCGGATCCTTCAGATCGAGGTAGTACTCGCCGACCTGATAGGCCAGCAGCATGCCCTTGTAGACGAGCGTCCGCGCCGACATGGACGGGACGTAGAACTCCTTGCCGTGCGCCAGGCGCAACGCCTGGATCGCATGCCCGGCGCTCTTGCGGATGATGTAGAGCTTGCGCTCGAGGCCGTCGGTCACGGTGACGCTCTTGCCGCGGCCGATGAACACCATGCGGATGACCGGCTCGAGCTTGCGCGCCGGCTCGGCCAGGTCCGAGTTGTCTACCGGAACGTCGCGCCAGCCGAGGAGAACCTGGCCTTCGTCCTTGATCGCGCGCTCCAGTTCGTACTCGCAGGCGAATCGCGAGGCGGGCTCGCGCGGCAGAAACACCATGCCGACGCCATATTGGCCTACAGGCGGCAACGCCACCCCCTGCGCCGCCATTTCTGCGCGCAGAAACCGGTCCGGGATCTGGACCAGCAGGCCGGCACCGTCGGAGAGCTTCGGATCCCAGCCCACGGCACCACGGTGGGTCAGGTTCTTAAGGACAGTGAGTCCTTGCTCAATAATTGCGTGGGACTTCCTGCCCTTGATGTGCGCAACGAAGCCGACGCCACAGGCGTCGTGCTCGTGCTGCGGGTGATACAAGCCCTGAGCAGCCGGCAACGAACAGGATTCCACAAGCAAGCCTTTGATCCAATTATGAATTCGCCGCGTTCTGCCGCTATGCACAAAAACCGCGGACGAACTTTGAAATATACCTACCGAAACCCAACGAAACAAGGGGTTTGCCAGGGACGGCGGCTTCTGCGGTGCAGCAAAAATGCTTACGCCGAAGTGCAGGCTGTGATCGCGGCGATCACCTGATCCTCATTGGCGTCGGCGACCACCTGCGCCTTCCCGGTTGCCGACAGCAGGACGAAACGAAGGCGGCCACGCTCGGTTTTCTTGTCGCTGCGCATCAGCTCCAGCAGACACTCCGGCGCGATGCGCGAATTCGCTACCGGCAATCCAGCGCGCCTGAGGATCGCCGTCAGGCGCATCGCTTCGCCCTGTTCCAGCAGACCGAGACGCACCGAAAGCGCCGCAGCGATCGCCATGCCGGCGGCAACTGCCTCGCCATGCAACCAGACGCCGTAGCCTTGCGCGGCCTCGATTGCGTGCCCGAAAGTATGGCCGAAATTGAGCAACGCACGCGGCCCGGACTCGCGCTCGTCCTGCGCCACGATGGCCGCTTTCAGTTCGCACGAGCGGCATACCGCGTGCATGAGCGCCGCCTCGTCACGCTGCAGCAGTCGCTCCAGGTGGGTCTCGAGCCACAGGGCAAACTCAGCGTCCAGCGCAAAGCCGTGTTTGATCACTTCGGCGAGTCCGGCCCGTAATTCACGCTCGGGCAGGGTATGCAGCACCCCAATGTCGGAGATCACGGCGAGCGGCTGGTGAAAGGCGCCGATCATGTTCTTGCCGCGCGGGTGGTTGATCCCGGTCTTGCCGCCGACCGAAGAGTCGACTTGCGCGAGCAGCGTCGTGGGAATCTGCAGGAATGGCACGCCGCGCTGATAGGTGGCCGCAGCGAACCCGGCGAGATCCCCGATCACCCCGCCACCCAGCGCCACCACGATGGCGTCGCGCCCGAAACCTTCCTCGAGCAACCAATCGAAGATGCGCGCCAGGCTCGCCCAGTCCTTGGTCTGCTCGCCGTCAGGCAGAACGATGCTTGAAGCCTGCGCACCCGCTGCGGCGAGCGTGCGCGCCAGCCGCTCCAGGTACAGCGGGGCGACCACCGCGTTCGTGATCACCGCAGTGCGCCGTCCCGCAACATGCGGTGCGTACAGTCGCCCGTCGTCCAGCACGCCGGCGCCGACGTAGATCGGATAGGCGCGGCTGCCAAGCCCTACGCGGAGCGTTTCCATCCCTCTTCCAGTCGTTGCAACAGGTCCCGTGCCAGCACCGACGCGCTCTGCCGCGCCGTGTCGACGACGAAATCGGCAATTTCGCGGTACAGCGGGTCACGCTGCGCATAAAGCTGCTCGAGCCTGAGGCGGGGATCAGGCGTTGCGAGGAGCGGCCGCTTGCGGTCGTGGCGGATGCGGGGATAGAGATCGGCGGGCAGCGCATGGAGATACACCACGGTGCCGCGGGCCGCGAGTCGCTGCCGGTTCGCCGGGTCGAGCACGGCGCCGCCCCCGGTCGCGAGCACCACGCCGTCCAGGGCGCTCAGTTCGTCGATCACCTGGGCTTCGCGCGCCCGGAATCCGGCTTCGCCCTCGATATCGAAGATGACCGCGATCTCGACGCCGCAGCGGTGCTCGACTTCGTGGTCAGAGTCGTAGAACGGGCGCCGCAGGCGCCGCGCCAGCAGCCGACCCACGGTCGTCTTGCCCGCACCCATCAGACCGACCAGGAACAGGTTGGCGGCGAGCTTCATGCGGCTATTCTAAGCAGCTGCGGGAAACGGAAACGGCCGGGTATTCCCGGCCGTTCGGCAGGCAAGAATGCCGGCGCGGATCAGCGCACCGTCAGGCGCTCGTTCACGATGCGCGGCGTGATGAACACCAGCAGCTCCGTCTTTTGCGTGTTCGTCTGCCGGTTGCGGAACAGGAACCCGACGTAGGGGAGGTCGCCAAGGAAAGGTACCTGTGTGAGATCGGCACGCTCGGTCTGCTCGTAGATGCCGCCGATCACTACCGTGCCGCCGTTCTCGATCAGCACTTCGGTCTTGACGTGCTTGGTGTTGATCTGCACGCCCTGTGCCGTGACTGCGCCAGGCTGGTCCTTGTTGACATCCAGCGTCATGATGATGTTGCCGTCCGGCGTGATTTGCGGCTTCACCTTGAGCGCCAGATTCGCCTTGCGGAAGGCGACGCTGGTGGCGCCGGAGGACGTTGCCTGCTGGTAGGGGATCTCCGTACCCTGCTCGATCAGCGCCTCGACCTGGTCGGCTGTCAGCACGCGCGGACTCGAGATGATCTTGCCCTTGCCATCGGCCTCGAGCGCCGACAGCTCAACGTTGAGGAATCGCGTCATCGAATTCGAGAACAGGGTGAACGCGAACTGCCCGACGTTGAAGCCGTTCAGTCCGGACGCCGGCAAGATCACGTTATAGGTGTTGGGAAAGTAGCTTGCGCCAGTTTCCGGAGTCTGGTTCGTAATCTGCCCGGTCCCGATGTAATTGCCGCCGATTGAGAAGCGCGCATCGCTTCCCAGGATCGGACTGCCCGGCGCACGGCCAGCGAGGTCGCGCGCGTCGTTCCATCCCAGGCGCACGCCCAGATTGCGGCTGAACGCGTCGTTGGCCTCGACGATGCGCGCTTCGATCATCACCTGGCGCACGGCGACGTCGATCTTGGCGATGAGCTTGCGCACCTCCTCCAGCCGCGTCGGGGTGTCCTGGACGAAGAGCGTATTGGTGCGCGTGTCGACCACGGCGCTGCCGCGCTTGGAGAGCATGCGCTGCGTCGGATCGGAGAGCAGCTTCTGCACGTCGGCGGCCTTCTGGTAATTCATCTGGAACGACTCGGTGCGCGTCGGCTCGAGATCCTTGATCTGCTGGCCGGCCTCCAGCGCGAGCTTCTCGCGCGTCGCGAGCTCGTCACGCGGTGCAATCCAGATCACGTTGCCGGTCTTGCGCATGTCCAGCCCGCGCGCCTGCAGGATGATGTCGAGCGCCTGGTCCCAGGGCACGTCCTTGAGGCGCAGCGTGATGCTGCCCGCGACCGTGTCGCTGGTGACGATGTTGAAGTCCGTGAAATCGGCGATGACGTTCAGTACCGCGCGCACCTCCACATTCTGGAAATTGAGCGACAGCTTCTCGCCCGTGAACACGCCGCGCCGCGCCGCCTGCCCGGTTTCCTGGCTGAGCGGTTTCACCTCGATCACGAACTGGGTGTCGGACTGGTACGCGTTGTGTTCCCACTGGCCGCGCGGTTCGATCACCATGCGAACGTTCTCGCCCTGCTGGAAGGTATTGATCACCTGGACCGGGGTGGCGAAATCCACGACATCCAGCCGGCGTCGCAGATTGTCGGGGAGCGAGGTCTGGATGAATTCGACGATGATGTTCTGCCCCTGCTGCCGGATGTCGATCCCGGTCGAGGTGTCCGCCAGGTCGACGATGACGCGCCCCTCTCCGGCGCGCCCGCGCCGGAAATCGATGTCGCGGACCGTGTGCTTGCCGTCGGCGCGCCCTTCCGCGAAGTGCGCCACCTGGCCCGCTGGCGCGCCGGCCGTGGCGGCGGCGGGCATCAGCGTGACGAGCAGGGTGCTGCCGTCCAGCTTCGATTCGTGCGCAACGCTGCGGGTCAGATTCAGCACCAGGCGCGTGCGGTCGGCGCCCTGCACCACGTTCATGCTGCGCAGCTCGCCCTGCCCGATTTCCTGTGAGCTGCGGCCCAGGCCGTTCACCGTACCGGCGAAATCGAATGCAATCCGCGCCGGGCTGGCGATGGCGAAATTGGGCGGTACGCTCTTCATCGGCTCCTTGGTCGTGATGCGCACGACCACCGTGCCGCCCTGCTGCGCGACGTCGAAACCGACGATGCTGTTGGCCTGAGCCGAAGCGACGCCGATGCCGACGAAGCACAAGCAAAGCGCGTGGAACGCCTTCACGAAACCCTTGAGCATGCTCATTTCCTCACCTCCTGCAATTGCAGCGCACTGGTTCGCTCCACCCAGTCACCCCCGCTGTCCTGAACCAGCTCCTTGAGCGCGATCTGGTTGTCGTCGATTGACGTAATCACGCCGAAATTCTGGCCCATGTAATTGCCCTTCCGCACCCGGTACAGGTTGGTGCCGGCCTTGACGAGCGCAAAGTATTCCTTCTTCTGCGTCAGGGTTCCGACCATCGCGATCGACTCCAGCGGAAACGCTTCCAGCGGCTCCTTGGGCCGGTCGAAATTGGGCTTGCGGCCGCCGCTGGAGGGCGCCGCTCCGGCCTGCGCCACGTTGATGCGCTCGGGCCGGAACGGGTCGACTTCGCCTTCGCTCTTGTACGGCACCGGCTCGTAGGGCTTCACCTGCGGCAGCGGATCGACCTTGCCGCGCAGGTCCTTGGTCATCTGCTTCAGCTCCTGCTTGAGTTCGCTTTGCTCCTCGCCGCAAGCGGCGAGCAGCGCGACCAGTGCCAGCGCCAGGGCCCGTTTCATTTCTTGGCCGCCTTCTTCGCCGCCTGCTGCGAACGGCGCCGCGCCGCCACCTCTTCCTCGTCCAGGTAGCGGAAGGTGCGGGCGACCGAATCCATGACGAGATTGCCGTCCTTCTGCGCCTCCATGGCGACGTCCTTCAGGATCACGATGCGCGAGAGCTGGCCCACATCGCTCGCGAAGGCGCCCATGTCGTGATAAGTCCCGGTCACCTTCAGCTGGATCGGCAGCTCGTTGAACGACTCGCCCGCGATCTCGCTGGCGGCCGGCTTGAACAGCTCGAACTGCAGGCCGCGGCCGAGCCCGGCCTGGTTGATGTCGACGAGCAGCGCGTCCATCTGCGACTTGTTCGGCAGCTGCTTGAGCAGCGCGCCGAACTGGGTGTCGATTTCCCTGAGCTGCTGCTTGTGCAGGTCGAGGTTGATCGCCTGCTTCTTCTTGTTGAGGTATTCGTCCTTGAGCTTGACCTCCTGCACGCGGCCGGCGTCGAGTTCATCCATCTGGCCCTGCCAGTCGGCGAAGTAGCCGGCCGCGGGAATCGCGATCAGGATCAGCAGCAGGGCCGCAATCTTCGGCACCAGCGGCCAGGTGCCGGGATCCTTCAGATTCAGGGTGCGGAATTCTTCGGCGTACTTTGCGAAATCCAGTTCCATCGCTCACCCCTTCTTCGCCGCCGGCGCCGCCTTGGACGCATCCTTGGCCGCGTCGGTGGGCTGGGTGCGCTTGAGCGCGAAATTGAGGTTGAATTCGGACACGCGCTTCTTGTCGACGCTCGCCGCCTTGATTTCCACCAGCACCGGGCGTTCGAGCCAGGGCGACGATTCGAGATTGCGCATCAGCGTGGAGACGCGCGCATTCGATTGCGCGAAACCCACCACGTTGATGTTCAGGCCGCGCTGCTTCAGCGCCCTCATGTAAACGCCCTCGGGCGTCTGGCGCACCAGCTCGTCGAGCAGGTGGACGGTCTGCGCGCGGTCCGCCTGCAGCGTCTCGATCGCCTGCTTGCGCGCGAGCAGGGCCGCGATCTCGTCCTTCAGTTTCTTGATTTCGTCGATTTCCTTGTCGAGCTTCGCGATCTCGCCCTTCAGGAACCGGTTGCGCTCGTCCTGCGCGGCAATGCGGCCGGCATTCACGATATGGACGCCGCCCACGATCAGCAGGCCGACCACGGCGGCGCCCGCCGCCAGCAGGGCGAAATGCTGGCGCGCCCGCTTGCGCCGCTCCTCGCGGTGCGGCAATAGGTTTACACGCACGCTCATACCGGATCAAACCTCCGCATGGCGAGCCCGCAGGCGACGATCAGGGACGGTGCGTCTTGCATCAGCCGCCGGATCTGGACGCGCGGCGAGGTCTGCATTGCACCAAACGGGTTGGCGACCACCGTCGGAACCTGGGTGCGCGTATGCACCACCTCGTCGAGCCCGGCGATCACGGCCGAGCCGCCCGCGAGCAGGATATGGTCCACCTGGTGATACGAGGTCGAGGTAAAGAAGAACTGCAGCGCGCGCTGCACTTCCATGGAGACGTTCTCCATGAACGGGCGCTGCACCTCGGCCTGAAAATCGTCGGGCAGCCCGCCGGCACGCTTGGCGTTTTCGGCCTCCTCCGGGCTCATGCCGTAGCGGCTCATGATCTCCTGGGTGAGCTGGTTGCCGCCAAAGGCCTGCTCGCGCGTATACACCGACTGCTCATTGCGCAGCACGTTGACATTGGTGACGTTGGCGCCGACATCCACGACGGCGATATTCTGGTCCTTGCCGCCGTGCGGCAGCTGCTTCACCACCAGGCCGAGCGCCGCCATCTGGGCATAGGACTCGACATCCATCACGATCGCCTTCAGGCCCGCGGATTCCGCCACCGCGACGCGGTCTTCGACCTTTTCCTTGCGCGTCGCCGCGATCAGGACTTCCTGTTCCTCGGGATTGGTCGGGGACGGCCCGATGATCTGAAAGTCGAGGTTGACCTCGTCGAGCGCGAACGGAATGTACTGGTTGGCCTCGGTCTCGACCTGGATCTCGAGCTCCTCCTCACGCAGCGCAGCCGGCACGATGATCTTCTTCGTGATGACCGCACCGGAGGGCACGGCCATCGCCACGTGCTTGGTCCGGGTAGCGAGCTTCTTGTGGCCCCGTTTGACCGCATCGGCCACCGCTTCAAGGTTGCTGATATTGCCGTCGACCACCGCGTCGCGCGGCAGCGACTCGATGATATAGCGCTCGACCCGGTAGGTGCCTTTGCCGGCGTCCACGATCTCCAGCATTTTCACCGACGACGAGCTGATGTCGAGCCCGAACAGCGACGGCGCCTTCGGCTTGAAGATGTCGAGGTTCATCCTCTTATTCTCGCCCTTTTCCCTTAGGTATCGCCAGCTTACGCACGATACGTAGAAATTGCGTTAAATGCTAGCAACAACTCCCGCGAGTGTCTAGCGAATTGTTCTGTGCGGGGTGGACTATAATGCCTCGGTTCTCCCGCCCAGTGCAACTCCTTCCCTGCCGACTGCCGCTGTAAAGGTGCGACACCCTTGATGTGGCAGCGTTTCCTGGTGTTTCCCCTTGCCTTGTTGGGGGGGGTGCTGGCGATCTTCGCATTCCTGGGGGGGCTGGTCGTGCTGCTCGCCTACCCGAGCCTGCCCTCGCTCGAGGTCCTGACCGATTACCAACCGAAAATCCCGCTTCGAGTCTATACCGCTGAAGGGGCCCTGATCGGCGAATTCGGCGAAGAACGCCGTTCGGTCATTACCATCCAGGAGGTCCCCGCCCTGCTCAAGGATGCCATTCTCGCCGCGGAGGACGAACGCTTCTACCAGCACACGGGGATCGACCATGTCGGGGTGTTGCGCGCCGCTTATGCCAACCTGATCCAAGGCGGTCGGCGGCAGGGTGCAAGCACGATTACCATGCAGGTTGCGCGCAACTTCTTCCTGTCGTCGGAAAAGACCCTGACGCGCAAGGCCTACGAGGTGCTGCTGGCACTCAAGATCGAAAGCAGCCTGAGCAAGGATCAGATCCTGGAGCTCTACGTCAATCAGATCTACCTCGGCCAGCGGGCGTACGGTTTTGCAGCCGCCGCGCAGGTCTATTTTGGCAAGTCAGTCCAGAAGCTGACGATTGGCGAGGCCGCGATGCTCGCTGGACTGCCGAAAGCGCCTTCCGGTTACAACCCTGTTGTAAATCCGCAACGCGCGCGCCAACGCCAGTACTATGTATTGCGCCGCATGAAGGAACTCGGACACATCAGCGAAGCGCAATTTGCCGACGCCGCGGCCGCTCCGCTGCAGGTCAGGCGCGAGATCAATGAATTTGCCGCGCATGCAGAGTACGCCGCCGAAATGGTGCGGCAGGCGGTGTACGAGCAGTACCCCGACGAGGTCTACACCCGGGGCTTTCGCGTCTATACCACGATTCGCAAGGCCGACCAGGAGGCCGCCTACGAGGCGGTGCGGCGCGGCGTCCTCGAATACGACCGGCGGCATGGCTACCGCGGCCCGGAAAGTTTCGCGGAGCTCCCCGACCGGAGCGACGAGGACGACTACGACGAAGCCCTTGCCGAGCACGCCGATGTCGACGACCTGCGCGCCGCGCTGGTCCTCATCGCCAGTCCGCGAGAGCTCACCGCGGTGCTGAAGAACGGCACCACGGTGACGTTGCGTGGCGACGGCCTGAAGTTCGCCGCCCGAGCCTTCGAGGACAGGACTGCGCCCCAGAAGCGGATTCGACGCGGCGCGATCATCCGGGTGCAGCGTGATGACAAGGGCAGCTGGCAGATCGTCCAGCTCCCGGAAGTGGAGGCGGCGTTCATATCGATCGACCCGCTCGATGGCGCGGTGCGCGCGCTGGTCGGCGGGTTCGATTTCAATCGCAACAAGTTCAACCACGTCACCCAGGCATGGCGCCAGCCGGGTTCCTCCTTCAAGCCGTTCATTTACTCCGCCTCGCTGGAAAAGGGCTACACGCCAGCCACGGTGGTGCGCGACGAGCCGGTCGTGGTGGAGGCCGAGGTCACCGGCAGCCAGCGCTGGGAGCCCAAGAACTACGACGGCAAGTTCGAGGGTCCGATGCGCCTGCGCACCGCGCTCGCCAAATCGAAAAACATGGTGTCGGTCCGGCTGTTGCAGGACATCGGGCCGAAATACGCCCAGGACTATGTCACCCGTTTCGGCTTCGACCGCGACAAGCACCCGCCTTACCTCACGATGGC